>JAGHTK010000167.1 GCA_018065435.1 Candidatus Alistipes equi | reverse complement strand
AACATACAACTTCCCCTGTTCCCTTATCTTCTGGAACTGATCAGTATCTACTGGGTATAGGAATTCACTCATTTTTATCTGTTCTAAATGTAGATTGTTTTACTTGCAACCGCTTTTGTGATAGCATTGCAATAATACATATTTTTTTGCAATTCTTAGTCATTTTCAAGAGGTTTATATAACTTTAGTACTGCTAAAAACTACCCACACAGCTACTGAAAAAGTAGTTGCAAGAAAAATTCGACTGTGTTTTCTGCCGACGAATCTACATATCGATAATCAAAGTCCCAAGATAAAAGATAAGAAGAAACACTTTGGTGCTTTGCCCGAAATTTAGTTTCTTTGTTTTATCCGAACAATATCGAACTATGAAGTATACCTTTCAATGGCGGAAATATTTCCCACACATCGTTTCAATTCTGATTTTTTTGATTCTCAGCATTATTTCATTCTACCCACAATTAGAAGGAAAAGTTTTACCACAGCATGACACGACTCAGTTTGAAGCGATGAGTTCTGACATTAGGGCCTGTAGAGCCGAAACGGGAGAGGATCCGCAATGGACCGGCGCAATGTTTTCCGGTATGCCAGCCTACATGATAAACATAAAGTATCCTTCCATGGTACTAAAACATGGTATGGATAAAATACTCAGCATCGTTTCAACACCGATTGGCTTTATCTTCTTTGCAATGCTGTCGGCCTATCTGATGATTATAATGATGGGCATGGGATGGTGGGCAGCTCTCTTTACCGCAATTGCATATGGTCTATCAACATACTTCTTTCTCATAATAGGAGCAGGTCATCAAACAAAAATGTGGGCATTAGTGTATGCACCCGCTATGATTGGTGCCATATATATGACCCTTCGAAGAAACATGCTTTTGGGAGGTGCTCTTACTGCACTAACAGCAGCCCTGGAAATCGGAGCAAACCATCCTCAAATTACCTATTACTTTATTTTGGCGGCTGTATGTCTTTGGCTCAACGACCTTGTTTATGCTATCCTTAAAAAAAGGCTGAAAGATTTCGTCAAGCGTAGTTCAATACTTGCCGCAGCAGCTCTATTGTCTATTGGTGCGAATTTCTCACCAATATATTATGCTATGGAGCACTCCGATGAAACGATACGAGGAGGAAGCCAATTACACAGCGATAAAACTGGCGGACTTGATTTAGATTATGCAACCAACTGGAGTTATGGTATTGCGGAGAGCTGGAATATGCTCATTCCAAACTTTATGGGAGGAAGTTCTTCGCAGACATTTTCGAAGGATGGTCCACTAGCAGAATACTTCTCAGAAGTCGGGATGAAAGATGTTGCAGAAAATCTTCCAACATATTGGGGAGAACAACCATACACTGCAGGTCCCACATACCTCGGTGTAATTGCAATTCTTCTAGCCATCATAGGTTTTACGATATGCCCCAAAAGAGATATTTTTTGGTTATTGCTGGTAATGGTTTTCTCACTGGTACTATCATGGGGTCACAATGCAATGTGGTTTACCCAAAAAGCATTCGACTGGCTTCCGATGTACAACAAATTTAGAGCCGTATCGACCATTCTTATAGTACTGGAGTGGGAAATTCCACTACTTGCCGGTATGGCCATTTGGCACATACAGCAACATATGGACTCACTAAAGGAAATTAGCCGTAAGATTATCTACTCGATGTCTGCGATTTGCGTCATTGCACTTTTTTTCATCCTTTTTAATGATAAAATTTTCTCATTTCATCAAGAAGAGGACGGCAAAATGCTCAGCGAAGAATTCTACCAAATGTTCAAGATGGGAGGAGGCGAAGAATACATCGAAAAAGATATTCATCTTGAACTAGGTTGGGGTGCAGCTCATGCAATGCTAGAAGAACGTTCTTCGCTTTTAAGCCATGATAGTCTAAGAGTAATTCTGCTATGCGTTCTTGTGACTGCAGCACTTCTTTTAGCACTAAAGAAAAAGCGTATGATGGGGTACATGTTGTCTGCGATTGTAATTCTTGCCACTTGGGATCTTCTTTCAGTAAACTTTAGATATCAACCACATAATGCCTTTTGTCTTCGCTCCAAAACAGAAATTACTCCGTCGCAGGCAGATAAGGAAATTCTTCAAGACAAAGAACTAGGATTTCGTGTACTGAATTTAAGTGTATCGCCTTTCAACGATGCAACAACATCAAAATTCCACCGTTCCGTCGGTGGATACCATGGAGCAAAACTTAGCCGCTATCAAGATCTTATAAATGCATACCTCACTTCAGGCAAAGAGGAAATTTATGACATGCTCAACACGAAATACGTAATTTCAAGTGAGGGCAAAGCCATACAAAGAGAGGGTGCTATGGGCGCTGCATGGATTGTTTCGTCCCTGTATCCCGCAACATGCGCCGAAGAGGAACTTGTGGCCTTGGATAAAATTGACCTTAAAACGTGTGCTGTATGTTCCGAAAAAGACCTTGTAAAGTCTATGTCATTTGGAGAAGGTTCACACATTGAACTAGTTGAATATCAGCCAAACAAACTTACTTATAAAGCACATATTGAAGAAGATCATACAGTTGCCGTTTTCTCTGAAATCTTTTACGATAGAGGATGGAAAGCATACGTTGACCAGAAACCGGAACCTTACTTTAGAGCCAATTACCTGCTTCGTGCCATGGCGCTCAAAAAGGGAGATCATACCATAGTATGGCAATTCCGCGCTCCACATTTTGCCTTTGCAGAATGGATAACGCTGATTTGCTCAATAATGATTATATTTGCTATCGTTTTGATAGTCATACGAAAAAATGATAACACACTACTTGGGAGGTAAAATCCTACGTTCATATATAATTTCAACGGTCAGCATCGCACTCGTTTTGTTTTTGCTCGGTGCCGTTTCGTATGTTATGTTCTGCGTATATCAGCAAAGTGAGAAGCTTGGCAATAGTGTTACCATGATTGCAGAACTGCGCGATGGACTTTCCGATGAAGAGCAGAATGCACTATCGGCTCTTCTTAGAGAAGAACCCATGGTTGAAAACGTTAAGTTTGTTTCCAAGGAAGAGAAGATGGCCGATGATCAGTTTCGCAAGGTATTCCTTACGGATGTTATCGACAAATTAGAAGACAATCCTCTTCCAGATTCATTTGATATTATTCTAAGCGATGAATCTCGAGATTCCGTACAATTAGCGAAGTTCGTTAATAGGCTTTCTAAACGAGAAGAGATAACCTTCGTTTCTTATCCTGAAGAGGTGATTCGAACTATGCACAGCGTCATAAACCGACTGCAAACCATCCTTCTGATTTTTGGAGGGTCGTTACTACTGATTGCTATTATCCTTCTCCGTGGTACAATTCGCCTTGCCATTCTCTCAAGAAGAGAACAAATAACAGCCATGAAAATTGCAGGTGCTACAAGATGGTATATCATAAAGCCGTTTCTGGCAAGAAGCATCGTCCAGGGATTATTTGCCGGATTGATGGCCGCTGCTCTACTCTATGGCGCACTTGCTGGCATGGATATGCAGATTCCAGAACTTGGTATCAGCTTGGAAGATTACACCATTCTTCTTATTGTCGCAGGTATGATTCTTTTCGGAATGGCAATATCGGTATTCTGCACTCTATTTACCATGCTAAGAATTATGAGCTTTTCGTTAAACCGACTTCAAACGTATTGATATGGGCAATAACAATAAAAAAACAAAGTTTGACAACATCACAGACAAGAACGATGATCGAATGCCTATTCCAAAGAGAAACTACATTCTGTGCTTGATAGGTATTCTGGTTATAATGGTAGGCATGCTTCTAATGGCCGGCGGAGGAGAAGCAACTCCTAGTGAATTTCACTACGAAATATATTCATTCCGTAGAATTACATTAGCACCGATTATTATCATACTCGGATTCATTTTCGAAATATACGCTATCATGCGGCGATAAAAACAAAACACCAACATAAACATAAAGAGCCTCCCTACAGGGAAGCTCTTTATGTTAATGGGACCACTATCCTATTAAGCGTACTTGAATGTTGACTCATCAGATACAGTCAACTTCTTACGGCCCTTGGCGCGTCTTGCAGCCAAAACCTTACGGCCGTTAGCTGTAGCCATTCTTGCACGGAATCCATGCTTGTTGATTCTCTTGCGGCGAGATGGCTGGAAAGTTCTCTTCATTGCCATAGTTGTATCTTTTTTATTTGTTTTCTATTAAAAACTTATGTGTGAAACACTCCACGCGGATTGCAAAGGTAAAACGATTTTTCTTTTTTGCAAAGTATTTGTTTGAATTTCAGCGAAACAGATTGAGCATTATACCTAAAGGGCATCATCATCCATATTATACAAATCTATCTCCCCACGTTCTGCAGCCATATATATACGAGCAAGTTCTGCTAAAACAGGAGATACAAGTTCCACGGTATCCGTAACAGAGTGGTTATTTATGCCTTTTATTTTATATAGTAAAGCTGCGTACACGGCTCTGAAACATAGTTCCGTATCCGACACATCATGTCGTTGTAAAGCAGTTCGAAGCGTAAGAAGATGTGGTTCGAGAGTCTTAAAAAGTTCTGCATAATGCTTACCAACAGGCAAAGTGAGCAGTTGCAGATGCAAATTGTGTAAATCTGCAATAAGGTGCAACGTGTGGTCGAGATGCCCAACCTTTTCCTTATTTTCTTCCCTTAGAAGATTTACAATATCCATATACCATACAAGATACTCTTCTTCCGATTCCTTAGAGAGTCCTCTTGGTTCCACCAATTTTAAGTAGATCTGTTCCGCAGAAAACTTCATTGCGCGTAGCATATCTTCCAATTGCCACAAATAGATAATGTATTCAGCAATATTTTCTTTTCGCTTCTGTTGTGCTATATTCATTACCACACTTATTAATATGGCAAATATAATCGAAATTTAGGCATTTTGCTCTTTTGTCTGGCAATTCAAATCCAAGAGAACGTTAACCAATCGAACGATTAATGACCAATAACAAAACGAGCAATTACGCCGCAGAAGAACAATAATATAGCAAACACGTATCTCAAAAAGGAAGGATGAAACGTCGGGGGATCGTATCAAAGAACTGAATTATCCCTACAAATTGACTACCTTTGCCACAAGAGCAGATGTATGATTTGCCTCATATCCTTAAGAAGATGTCCAATATCAGTCAATTACTTGAAACTCTCAGCCTAGCGCAGCGGGAGGCTGTTGTAAACTTTGAAGGTCCATCGCTTATCATTGCTGGTGCAGGATCCGGTAAAACCCGTGTTCTGACATCCAGAATTGCTTATATGGCATCTCAAGGCGTCGCTCCCGAAAATATTATTGCCTTAACCTTTACAAACAAGGCAGCGCGTGAAATGCGTGAAAGAATACACTCTACCATAGGAGAAAAAAGCAGATATTTGAACATGGGTACCTTCCATTCAATTTTTGCACGTATTCTGCGACAGAACGCCGCCGTGATAGGATTTCCAGAAAATTTTACGATTTACGACACTTCGGACCAAAGGACTACAATCTCAGCAATCCTTAAAGATATGAACATTGACGCTACGGCTGATCAGTACAAGCCAGCAAAAATCATATCTAGAATTTCACTTGCCAAAAACGCTCTGTTAACGCCTGCAATGTACGAAGCAAATAACGAACTTCTTATACAAGACATGAAAGAGCATCGTCAGGAGTTTCACAACATTTACAAGGAATACTGCCTTAGGTGCAAACGTTCGGCAGCAATGGATTTTGATGATTTGCTGCTTCGAACGAATATCCTTTTGCGCACTCATAGTGACATTCTAAGACAATACCAGGAACAATTTCGCTACATACTTGTGGATGAGTATCAGGACACAAATATAGCGCAGTACATGATTATACGTCAACTTGGCCAGCGCTATAGGAACATCTGTGTCGTAGGAGATGATTCGCAATCCATATATGCATTTCGTGGAGCAAACATAGACAACATACTTTCATTTAAGAACGACTGGCCAGGGTGCAGGGAATATAAACTTGAAGAGAACTATCGTTCGACGCAAACGATTGTCGATGCTGCCAATTCCCTGATAAGCCACAATCCTAACAGATTGGACAAAGAGTGTTTTTCTTCCGGTGAAAAAGGTGAAAAAATACACATAGTGGAGGCGTACACAGAAAAAGACGAAGCACTGACAGTCGTTGATGAAATACGTAAGAAAGTTCTTGGAGAAAAAGGCTCTTTTAATGATGTAGCAGTTCTTTACCGCAATCACTCCCAGTCGAGGCCATTGGAAGAGGCCATGCACCGATTCTCTATTCCATACGTAATTCATAAGGGAAGTTCCTTCTACGAGCGCAAGGAAATTAAAAACATAATGGCATATTTCCGTCTTATAACGAATTCGAAGGATGATGAGGCTTTGAAGCGTATCATCAATTTTCCAGCCAGAGGAATCGGAGAGACCACGATGGAAAAAATTGAGGAATTTGCCAAAAGGGAGAAGATATCCATAGAAGAGACTATTATTAGAATAGTCAACGCGCATGAAAAATCTGCCATACAAACCAAACTTAAGCCATTTATAACATTGATTCATGAGTTAAGAGCAAAGAAAGATGCCATGGAGATGTATAAATTTGGTCTGGAGGTAGCTACACGCAGTGGTATCATATCACTATATAGTTCTGAAAAAAACGAAGAAAACAAAGAAGCTCTTGAAAATGTTATGGAGCTTCTGAACTCAATCACAGCCTTTGAAGAATCATTCGAACAGGAGGCGGATGATGATACGCACCCAACATTTGACAAGTGGCTAGAAAGTGCTATTCTTTCGTCAGAGCAAAATCATCTCAGTGATGAAAATGATAGTCGCGGACGGGTAACGCTGATGACCGTCCACGCTTCAAAGGGCCTTGAATACAAATACGTTTACATCGTAGGATGTGGCAAAGGCATATTTCCTTCGAGAATGACACTGATGGATGCTCGCCAAATAGAAGAAGAGCGACGGCTTTTCTATGTTGCTATGACACGTGCAGAAAAAAACATCACTATATCATATTCACGAAACGTCATATTGTGGGGGAAGTCGGAAACATGTGAGATAAGTCCTTTTGTTAAAGATATCGATACGAGTTTTAGAGATAAGGATTTCCATAACTTTGACAAAATCGAGCAAAGTGACAAACAACTCTATGATTTCAAAAAAAATCCACAAGAAAGACCACACACGCCATCCTCTACGACCTATTCTTCAGATTTAGCATCTAGAAAACTTAGAAAGCTCGATAGTCTCGCCAACAAAAGTGCTGCAAAAAAGCCATCCCAATTCAAAAAGGGAGAACATGTCCTTCATGACAAATACGGCGAAGGCGTAATAAACGAAATCACAAGAACAGAAAATGGCATTATCCTCTGTATAAACTTTAGAAATGTAGGTACTAAAAATATTCTTGAACATTTATGTCATCTCAGCAAACTTTAGAGCCTCTTGTATCAGTCTGCATTACGGCATATAACCACGAAAAATACATCGCAAAGGCTATTCAGGGAGCCTTATCACAGCAATGCTCCTTTCCATACGAAATAGTTATTGGTGTCGACATCTCAACAGACAAAACCCTCCAAATATGTAAAGAGTTCGAAAAGGCTCATCCACAACTTATACGTGTTTTGGAAAGAGACCATCGTCTAGGGATGCGTGGCAACTATCACGACACAATTAATGCATGCCGCGGAAAATACATAGCCATGCTTGATGGTGATGATTGGTGGAGAGAAGACGACAAATTACAGTTGCAAGCCGACGCCCTGGAACGGGATACGCAAGCAGGCATGTGCTACACATTTTCACGTCGTGAGAAAGAAAACGGAGAATATACCATTTATCCCGAAACGAAGCCTACAACCGATTATAAAAAGATGATTCTAAGCAATCCTGCAGAAAACTGTGCCACGATGGCTAGGCGTGACATTATCATGGAATACTATCGTGAAATTGTACCGGAGAATCATCCAGAGTGGCTAACAGACGATCTGCCGATGTGGTTCTACGTTGCCGGTCGAATGAAAGTTATTTTCATCGCACGCGAATCTGCCGTCCACAGAATACTTTCACAGAGTGGTTCCCACTTTGTTGATTATAAAAAGACTATAGCATTTTGCGACTCTCTTGTGAATATTTCCCTATTCTATGACAAAAGAAACCTTAAAGGGAAACAACACCTCAAGCTCGTCTACAAACGTGAGAACGATGCCCTGTGGCTTCTTTCATTTAAGGGAACTAACCGAGAATTTCTCTCAAGATGGTGGAAAGACATCGTGCGCGATCCGATTCTTATACTGAATCCCGTCCCTTACGTTTTATTTTTGAAAAAGATTTTTTACAGAAACTTTCTAAAGCCATGACCAAAAAAGAACGATACCAGGGTTGTATTGAGTACTTCCAAAAAGTAATGCCAGAAGCAAAGTCCGAATTAAATTTCAGTAATCCATTCGAATTGCTTGTCGCTGTGATTCTATCGGCACAATGCACGGATAAACGAGTGAATCTTACAACACCTGCTCTTTTTAAGGCATACCCCTCAGCACGAGAGATGTCCCTTGCAACGCAAGAAGAAATCTACCAATACATCAAAAGTATCTCTTATCCTCACAATAAGTCAAAGCACCTGTGTGAGATGTCAAAAAAACTCTGTGAATGCTTCAACGCGGAGGTCCCATCCTCTATTGAATCCTTAATGGAGCTTCCGGGAGTCGGACGCAAAACAGCTAACGTTGTGGGTGCTGTTATATGGAATAAGCAGGTAATGCCGGTTGATACACATGTATTTCGCGTGGCAAAGCGTATAGGGCTTGCCCCAAAGCGCGCTACGATACGTGGTGTAGAGACTGAATTGGAGAAGAACTTTCCCAAGGAGATGCTTCCCATAGCACATCACTGGCTGATTCTGCACGGAAGATACATATGTACAGCCCGCAATGCAAAGTGCACAAAGTGCGGTCTGGAGTTACTTTGCAAGGAATACTCTTCACGCCAGAAGAAGTCTTCAGAGGAAGAAGTGAAAGCATGAGGACGCTCATTTCACAAAATGTATATTTTTCTTAATTTTGTAGGTGATTTTTAAGGCAATGACACTTCATCAAGAAGAAATAGACGTATTTAAAAACCTGCTGGAGCAAAAACAGCATATAGCCATTATATCCCACTACAATCCTGATGGTGATGCAATAGGTTCATCGCTTGCTTTGGCTAGTGTACTACGTAACGAAGGACACACCGTTACGTGTATCGTTCCGAACAAGTATGCATACTACCTAAACTGGATACCGGAAGTTGAAAATATCATCGTATATGCAAATGACAATGAGCACAAAGCGGAGGATGCAATATTAGATGCAGATATGCTGATAGGTATTGATCTGACGAGTTTTTCGCGTGCGGAAGCCGTTAACGAAATTGTTTCTCTTAATACAACGGCAAAACGGGTACTCATTGACCATCATCTTTCTCCAAGCGGAACATACGACGTTATGTTTTCCTATCCGGAGATTTCTTCCGCTTCGGAACTTGCATATACTATCATTAGCGCCATTTACGGATGTGATGTGATTACAAAACAGATTGCAACACAACTTTACGTAGGAATAATGACCGATACCGGAAACTTCTCGTATTCGCACCTTTCTCCAGATCTTTTTTCAGCCGTATCTGTTCTTTCCAGAACAGGAATCAACATTCAGGAGATATACAATAACGTATATAATGCCTTTACCGAGAGTCGTGCAAGACTTATGGGTTATGTCATAAACTGGAAAATGAAACTGCTTTTGAACGGAACGGTGGCATATATGTCCTTATCGATGGATGAAATGAGAAAATTCTGGTTCAAGCAGGGGGACAGTGAAGGATTTGTCAATTATCCGCTGACGATTAAGAAGATGAAAATGTCTGCGTTTTTTTCTGAACAGGATAATTTCATACGCGTATCTTTGAGAAGTCGTGGCAATGTTGACGTAGATGAATTTGCCAGAAGGTTCTTCAACGGAGGCGGACATATGAACGCTTCTGGAGGCAAATCATTCCAATCACTCAAAGACACAATAAAACACTATATCGACTCTGTCGAAATATATCATAAAGAAGGAAAAGTTTAGCCGTGCTTAAAACGTACATACGTCTTCTGGGCTTTGCCAGACCATTCTGGCGCTATGCCGTACCGTATTTCTTCTATGCGGTTCTGCATGCTATTTTCAACACATTCAACTATGTAATGATAATCCCAATTCTGGACACAATGTTTTCTGAAGGCTTTGAGTTCACGCCAATCTATCACATGCCTACGATTACCCTGTCTCAGGATTGTTTCAACCAAACGATAAGTTACTTCTACACGTCCATCTTTGGAACTGAATTTAGAATGACATACATTTTGGCGTTGCTCGCTGGAATACTCATTCTAATGAACGTTCTAAGCAATGTCTTTCGCTATTTGAGTGCTTACACGGTTGAAAGCATGCGTACAAGCACAATTCAACGTATGCGAGATGAGATGTTCTACTCAGTCATTGATATGAATGTCGGATATTTTTCCGAGCAGCGCAAAGGAGACATCATATCAAAGATTACATCCGATGTAATGGTCGTGCAATTCTGTATAACCAACACTTTGCAGGTACTTTTCCGTGAGCCGTTTCTCATAATCGGATACCTCTATGCAATGCTCAAGATATCGTGGGAATTGGCCGCATTTTCGGTTCTCTTCCTGCCTTTCGTAGGACTCATCATTGGAAGCATCGTGAAGCGTCTGCGTCATCCAGCCAATTTGGCACAACAACGTCTTGGAGATCTAGTGAGCGTTTTGGATGAAAGCCTATCGGGTGTCAAAATCATAAAGACATATACCGCTACATCCTACATCAAGGACAAGTTCCATCTACTCAACTCGGAAGTATCCAAACTTATGTTATGGATGGCAAGAAGACAGCAACTAGCCTCCCCAATGAGTGAATTTTTAGGCATTTCAGCCGTTGCAGTGATTCTAGTATTCGGAGGTTCACTTGTAATGAAAGGCTCAATTTCAGCTGCGGGATTCATTGCTTTCATTGCCATGTTCTCACAGATAACAAGACCTGTAAGATCCTTTATTGATCAATTTGCCAACATCAATCAGGGTGTTGCTGCCGGAGAAAGAATATTCTCCATCGTCGATTCAAAATCTGAAATCAAGGATAAAGAGGATGCAATAGAATTCAAGGGGCTCCAAGATGGTATTGAATTTAGAGATGTCAGCTTCTCCTATGATGAAAGCCGAGAGATAATCCACAACGTTTCCTTCTCAATACAAAAAGGCGAAACGGTAGCATTGGTTGGACCTTCCGGAGGAGGGAAATCTACACTAAGCGAGCTTATGGCACGCTTCTATGATACGAATAAGGGAGATATTCTATTTGATGGCGTGTCAATTCGTCAGTTTAAGCAGTCATCTATTCATGCCGCAATGAGCCTTGTATCGCAAGATACGGTTCTCTTTAATGACACGATTGAAAACAATATTGCACTTGGAAAACTTGGTGCCTCGCATGAAGAAATTGTCGAAGCTGCAAAAATCGCTAATGCGCATTCGTTCATTATGGAGATGCCTGAAGGATACCAGACTAATATCGGAGAGCATGGTTCAAAGCTATCGGGAGGTCAACGCCAACGCATCAGCATAGCTCGTGCCATACTTAAAAACCCGAACTTTCTCATTTTGGACGAAGCCACATCAGCGCTTGACACCGAAAGTGAAAAGTTGGTTCAAGATGCACTTACGAAGTTACTAAAGGGTCGCACATCCGTTGTAATAGCCCATCGTCTAAGTACAATCAAAGGCGCACAGAAAATCATTGTCATTGACGAAGGACGAATTGCCGAACAAGGCACTCACAACGAACTAATGTCTCTGAACGGCATTTATGCCAAACTGATTGAAATGCAAAGTCTGCAATAAATTTTCATCAATATGCTCCATATGAAAAACGCGCGCTTCATTGTGTTCCTTCTTTTAGGAATAGCCTTCTTTTCGTGTCAAAAAAGTGAAACAGGCAGAAAATTTACGGCATCGTTTACTGCCGTTTTGGAACAACCAAAATTCAATAGTCGGACACAGATAAACGACAGACTTTTATCATGGAGCGAAAATGATATGGTTAGTCTGCTTTCCGTGGGACAGAATGCAAAAATGACTCTTAGTGAGGGAGCTCATTCACGTACTGCAACATTCTCGGGTGAAATCGAACCTGCGGTGGAATACTATGCTGTTTACCCATATTCAGATAAAGCATCACTTATGGATGAACCTGGCAAAGTGTCAATTTTCCTGCCGAGGACCCAGTATTACACAAACAATAGTATTTCTTCGGGAAGCAATCCTATGGTTGCGCATCTTACGAATCTGAATGAATGCGTTGAATTTTACAATACGTGCGGACTTGTAACATTGCGTTTAAGTGGTTTTGGCACGGTCAACCAGGTGCTCCTTCGTAGCGACACTCATGAAAAACTTTGGGGAAATTTTTCGGTGGATATGGATGTAGAACCAACATCTATAACGCAGCGAATGACATATCTTTCCAACGGAGGTGAAACAATTGTTCTTGAGTGTCCTGAAGGTGTCGAACTTCAGGAGGAACCTACCAACTTTACATTTGTTGTTCCAGCTCAAAGCGTCAGTAAAAATTTCACAGCATCTGTCTATTTTTCTGTAAAAGAACAAATTGATTTTCCAGTACATGCGATTTTGGTCAAACGCGCAGAAGTCAGCACTAGTAGCGTGCAAACACTTGCGGCACCAACTATGCACGCACAAGTTAATCCTGCCGTACAGAAATACTTTGATTTTATTCACCGAAATCCATACAGGGATGGTGATTATTCCTACACATTCATAGATAAATTCTGTCCTCCAAATGAATCATACCGTACAGACAGACCATTTCCAGCTTCAATAAGATGGACAAAAAGCATTGCATCACAAGTTGATCATATAGTCGTATCTACATCATCCGACTATTCTTCACCATTCATTTCCCAAAAGATTGAAGAACCTGAAAAGTGCCGCACCGACATTTCAAATACAATACCTGGAATTAAATATTACTACAAGATTGTATCCTCAACGCAAAAAGCACTTATTGAAAGTGCCTTTATGACATATGGCGAGAGAAGATTTTTGAACGTTGATGGAATTTACAATGTCCGAGACTTAGGCGGCATTCCAACCTCTGATGGTAAAAAACGTATTCGCTATGGAAAACTTTACCGTGGAGGCAGGATGAACTCTAAGGATATCAATATCACAAAGAAAGGCATTGAAACCCTTCTTAGTATCGGTATTGGTGCCGATTTAGACCTGAGAAAGGATGATGAAGCGCAAAATATCACACAATCGCCACTCGGTCCTACAGTTGAATACATCAGATTCCCAAAATCTTCCTCTGGATACTACCAGAAACTAAACGACATTGACGTTAACATTAGGGAGATGCAATATGTAATCGACAAATTGCGTGAGGAAAAGCCTGTATATTTTCATTGTGCAGTCGGTGCGGACCGCACAGGAACACTTGCCTTTCTAATAGAAGGTTTACTTGGTGTAAGCGAAAATGAAATGTCGATAGACTACGAAGTAACCTCATTTTCTACGCCACCTGGAACACGTCGACGCACAGCCGTACCTTATGACTATAGTGGAATGTATGATGCAATATCTAGCGTACAAGGAGCGACATTGCAAGAAAAGTTCCGCAACTATTTTTTACTTGGTATAAACTCTACCTCGATTTCAAAAGAAGACCTGGATTGGTTCGAAAACTACATGCTCGAAGAAATTAAATAAGGCCATTATGCCTTATTCAAAGCATCGAAACCCTTGCCATAAACACCCATGACGCTACCAACGGTAATGAATGCGTCCGGATCTACCATTTTTACAATTTTTAGAATCATTGGTGTATCGCGGCGACGGCATACAACCATAACAATCTTTCTATTTTGTTTTTCGTACCATCCAGTAGCATCAAGGACCGTAGCACCACGTTTGGCAACGTTGTTCATTGTATCTGCCATTTCCACATAATCTTTGCAGATAATGAAAATCTGATTTGACTGCTGGTTACCATTCATTATGGTATCAACGGTATAACTGAATACAACAACCATCAAAAATCCGTATACTACGCCATCGATACCAACCTGTGGCAGGACAAGCGCAGAGCCAATGATAAAGCCATCCGTAAAGCGGACAATCTTACCATAGGACACCTTTTTGTAATTATTGATAATCATTGCAACGATATCTGTTCCACCTGTGCTTCCTCCCTGGATAAAACACATTGCAACACCGATTCCGGAGAAAATTCCTCCCAACACTGTGTAAAGCAGACGATTGTCCAGATGGAAGATATCCATAACTGTTCCGTCTGGTAATGTGAAAAAATGTTGCAAAATAGACATCGATACAGAGAGCAACACGATACAGTATATTGTCTTTGCGCCGAATTTCCATCCAACAATAAAGCCTGCAATGATAAGCAGTATAATATTTATTATTAAGACAATTACACCGACTGTAACATGTCCTCCAGTAAGATAATATATAAGTAGTGCAAGTCCGCTGGCTCCACCACCCATGCACTTAGCCGGTAGAATACATCCAACCCATCCAAAGGAGTAAATACACATACCAACCGCCATAAGAAAATACTCCTTGATGGAAGTCTTCAGACTAGTATTTTTTAGATTAATCATATACATATAAAGTGCAATTTATCTGTTTTTAACATATTTTACATACAGGCAAACAACCGCAACAAAAATACACATACAATCGATAATTTCCTAAAGTGAATCAATACAACTAGGGCTATTAAATTTAGAGATTATACTCTCACACGTTGTTGTAAATATTGTAGCAAGGGTTGATTGTCATTCCTATATAAAGTCATTAACAACAATAACATTCATTAAAAATCTTCTTTACCCTATTAATAACATTTTTCTACTCGAAAAGTTAAACACATTTAGGATATAATACGGATATACAACTTTAACGATGTATTATTTAGTTTTAATAATATTTATTGGTAATTCGCACCAAAAGATTTTAGGTGGCAATAATAACAAAGAAACAAGTCGAGATTTTTTACACAAAGAACTATCATGGCAAAAGTATCATAAAACGCATGCCAGAATCCCTTTTTTAGAGGCATTTACATTAAAGGCAATATAAAGCAATCGCAAAATATTAGCATAAGAATTATACAACCTTTTATTCGTTCCCAAATGAAAGGTATAAGATGTCCCCAAATCACTCTGTAAAAAATTAGATTGCCACCCAACCTTAATAAATCATTGAAAACCAAAATTTATCGCAATAGACAGAGTGCTACAAAGTTTTCAAGTCAAGATGACTAATAATCAAAAGTTTTGTATCTCACTTAGACTCGATTACAGGGAATTGCGTAATTCTCAAAACTGTACATCCGTATGGAATTAGCCTTACATCATAAAGCTTTCCGTCAGAAAGATGACTCGATGAGGAATTGTTAAGATTGTAAGGAAGACCTGATGGAACAGGTGTGTATGGCAGAGGGCCTGCGTGTCCATTATATTCCTTCCATGATGGTACACCTGTCATTTTAACACGTATACTAACCGGAGCATTTTCCGAGCTCCAGGGCCATTGTGGCACCTTGGATGAGATTTGCTCCTGAAAATACTCTTTGGGCTTCTCCATAGATTTTTTCACTATTGCATAATTCCATGGGCTCTTTGGTGACACTTCCCACATAAATGCACCTTTGCCCATTTGCAAATCAAGTTCTTTTTTCTCCCACTTCTCTTCGATTTTTAGAGCGTATACCAATGGACCTCGCTCTACAGCCACTGAATTAGATGCCCAGCGGGAAAAAGAAATATGCATCGGCAAATGCAAAACCACTTCATCACCACTTTTCCATTCCCTTTCAAGCGTAATGGTGCCTTTATTTGTTGCCAAGGATACATTCTCACCATTTAAGAACATCTCGGGAGCTAAGCACCATGATGGAATACGAAATGTAAGGGGCAATCTTGCACGTTTTGCACCTAAAAGTGTAATACGGAAAGTTACCATATCACCGAAAGGATAGTCTGTAATTTCATCCACAGAAAATCTTGCCCCTGGCAAGAAGCATCTTCAATCGGTGCAGAAAACTGACAAGGTGCATAGACCATCGCAGCAAAACCATTCTTATAGCGATACCAAAGGTTCTGTGTAAATTTAGGCCATCCCTGATGAAGGTTGCACAGACAACAAGGGTATCCCGTAAGAAATCCAAATACCAGAGATGTGCCACTGTTGAACACATCGAAATTATGTCCACCGGCCGAAATATGTATTTGATTTGACTGCTGAAAATACTGATGAAGCGTAAAATCATCAGATATCTGGGCCGGAAGTGCATTGAATGCTACCCTTTCCAGTTCTTCAGCATACGATGTATTACCGGTAATTTTGAGCATTTCTTCGTAGGAATACATCAATTCTACAGCACTACATAGTTCCGAGCCTTGAGTTGGGCAATTACCATGCAACGTCTCATCTGCACCAAACATTCCGTTTGGAAATCCGTTCCACTGTCTTAATTTGCGAAGGCCTTCCTGTGTAGCATCAAGTAGCGAATCATCTCCCGAGGCAAGATAGTACACCGTAGGTTCCTTCAATCCCTGGGCAAGATTTACACAGTGTATAGAACCCTGACGAGAAAGGTCATCACCTAAGAAAAAAGGAACAAAACCAAATGACTGAGTATGGAGCAGGTGACATAGTTCCAGAAGATAGTCTTCCTTCGTTATCGAATACAGCCACAAGGCAACTAACATATTATCTCCGCAACGAAAAGGAGCCCACTTGCTCCAATAGTCCAAAGGCTTTTCTGAAAGTGTTTTTAGTTGATAACGAAAATAACGATTCAAAAATAAAAGCACTCTTTTATCCTGTGTCGCATTGTAGTACTGCTGCATTATCTTTAGCATGACCATCCTAGGCCACCAGTCCAAAGCCTTTGTTCGCTGGATTCCTTTTTTTGGTGCATAATCTGTTCGTGGTCCGAACTGCCCATCATCCGACTGTGATTCAAAAGACCATTCTACCCATTTCTTTACTTTCGCCTTAAGTTCCAAATCATCAAGGATATATGCCATCGGCAAAAGGCCATCTATCCAATAAGGACCTCTCTCCCACTGGTCTCCATCTCCACCAAGCCAGCCGTTGCTAGGGCCACAGACCTGACTATAAGTTTCATCCAAATTGGCCGATATACCATCCTTCTGTCTGTTGAGAGTTTCCCGAAGCCATCCCTGGGGTTTGATCTCACCGAGTCGTAACTCGGTATATTTCGATGGCTTTGGAGATAAAGCCGACGCAGTTGGGATAAAGATAAAAAATAGCGATGTAAGGAATAAATAGCGAAACATATATGCTTTATATAATTTTCTAATTTCTACTCAATGCAGCATTATCGTTATTTACAAAACTCTCGAAAAGTATCTACCGCATTGAAAATTGGTTCATTATCCTTTGTAAAGTTCCCCCTGAAAGGTGTTGTTCCTTTTAAGATGATGCTCAAGCATAGACCAAAGCTGTTCGTTTCTAATAAGTCCCCACGTAGGTCCCGCATGATACCTCGGCGGAGCCTCCGAAGCAAATCGTTCCACGACAAGATCTGGTCTAAGACGTCTAATAATTTCAGTAAAGAAACATATATACTCTTCCAGTGTCCAAAAATGAAACTTTTCTGGATACTCCTCATATTCACGTGCCATCAAAGTACCACTGAAAATCTGTAGTTGATGAAATTTTACCGTGTTCAACGGAAGTGAATTAATAACAGCCGTTGCATCAAGGAGCATTTTTTCGCTCTCACCTGGAAGCCCTAAAATAAAATGGGCCCCTACATGCAGTTTTCTTTTGGCTGTAAGTTCTATTGCTCGTCGGGCACACTCAAAGTCGTGTCCACGATTTACGCTACGCAATGTTGTGTCATAGACTGATTCTACGCCATACTCCACTGCTACATAATGATGTCTGGCAATTTGAGCAAGATAATCAAGCTTCTCTTCGTCCACTGTATCGGGTCTTGTGCCTATTATGATACCCTTTACCAATGGGTGTGACAGAGCTTCCGAAAAACGTTCCCGAAGTATGGAAAGATCTGCATAAGTATTTGAAAAGGATTGGAAATAAGCCAAATAGGATTGAGCCTTACGATAGCGGTTTTTATGGAACTCTATACCTTCTTCAATCTGTTGGGTTATACTTTTCGATGGTGTACAATACGAGGGGGTAAAGGCCTCATTGAGGCAAAACGTACATCCTCCCTTAGAGATATGCCCATCCCTGTTCGGACAGGAAAATCCGGCATTGATGGCTACTTTCTGCACTCTTTCACCCATTGTGCGACGAAAAAATGATGAGTAGCTGTTATAAGGGCGATTATCATTCCAGTAATACATACTACAAATTTAAGTAAAATTCGTGGTGCTTTATGGACATTGCGCACAATTTAGTATATTTGACTATTAGATTAATAGTGCTATGAAAAAAACTTACAACATCGATTATCTGCACTACGATTCTCTGGATGAATTGTCTGAGGATGAAAAGGAACTTGTGGAAGAAGCCAGGAAAGCCGTTAAAAAGGCATATTCTATATATTCCCATTTTTCCGTAGGAGCAGCCTTACGTCTACGTAGCGGACGCATTATTCACGGTGCAAACTGCGAAAGTGAAGTTTTTCCAGCAGGCCTATGTGCTGAAAGAAGTGCTCTTTTTTATGCCGAAGTAAATTATGCTGATGATCCGATAGAAACTATTGCCATCGCATCCTCTCCTGCAGAAAGAGAGTGTTATCCATGCGGTCAATGCCGACAGGTTATTCTAGATGTTCAGCGCAGACAAGGAAATAAAATCAAAATCATAATGGCATCTTCATCAACGGCATCCGTTATATCGAATGCTGAAGATTTACTGCCTTTTACGTTTAAGCTCTAAGCAATGTTTCTGGCGGAAGATATTCTTTATGAAGACAACCACATTCTGGTTGTAAACAAGCGGTGTGGTGATCTAGTGCAGCCTTCACCTGATGAAGATTCGGCACTGGAAAATGAAATCAAAGCTTTTATAAAAGAGCGTGACCATAAGCCGGGAAATGTATTTTTAGGTGTCGTACATCGTATCGACCGCCCCGTGAGCGGATGTGTACTCTTTGCAAAGACATCGAAAGCTCTTACCCGCCTAAACGAAATGATACGGCAGAGCAACATCAGCAAACACTACTGGGCTGTAGTTGAATCACAACCCCAAAGCGATGAAGGAGTTCTTACTCACTATCTGTATCGTGATGGCAAGAGCAACCACTCGAAAATATTCTCTACTCCTGGGGCAGAACGCAAGCTAGCGCGTCTTAACTATAAAGTTCTTGCTAAAAGTGACCGCTACACGCTTCTTGATGTAGAACTGATTACCGGCAGGCATCATCAGATAAGGGCTCAACTTTCTTTTATCGGGTGTCCAATAAAAGGCGATTTGAAGTATGGCGCAAAGCGATCGAACCCATCAGGAGGCATATCCCTGCATTCCAGAAGTATGGATTTCAAGCATCCCGTTTCTAAGGAAGACATAAAAATTGTAGCCCCAGTTCCTACGGATGACAATCTTTGGCAATTTTTTGAACAAAGTCAATCATGAGATCAGTCATACAACGAGTAAAAAACGCATCAGTCACAGTTGACTCAGATTGTGTTGCTAAAATAGGGGAAGGCCTTCTTGTATTGGTGGCCGTTGAGGATATGGACACGGAGCAAGACATTGAATGGCTCAGCAAAAAGATTGCACACCTGAGAATTTTTGATGATGCGGATGGCGTGATGAACCTGGATGTTCAACAAATCAATGGCAACATTATAGTTGTCAGTCAGTTCACACTTTTTGCATCTTGCAAGCGTGGCAATCGTCCTTCCTATATACGTTCCTCGAAGGAGGATTTTGCACGTCCGATGTATGAAAAATTTGTAAAAAAACTAGAAGAGGAATTAGGTCATTGCGTACAAACCGGAATTTTTGGAGCGGATATGCAGGTAGCTCTTGTAAATGATGGTCCTGTTACAATATGCATTGACACTAAGCAAAGAGAGTAACAATGAAAAAGGCAAAGAAAATAACCACTGTAACCGAACCTGGGATTTCATATAGGCAAAAGATTGCCCTTGTTTCCACTTCGGTTATATTGCTTAGCGCCGGATGGTGGAATTTGCCAGCCGTATTTTGTTGTGCGGGACTTGTACCTCTGATATATCTTTCACATAGGTATTCTGCTTCCAAAAAAGATTTTATGGGCATGCTTGGATGGGCTGCCCTTACGTTCATCTTATGGAATTGTGTAACGATATGGTGGATTTGGTACGCATCACCTATTGGCCCGATTGCCGCAACATTCTTTACAGTATGGTGGGATTTGATTGCATTTATGTGCTTTCATGTCGTTTCAAAAAAGGGACACAAACTCCTCTCCTACATACTTCTTGTTACGGGATGGACTGCCGTTGAATTCATCTACTCCGAAGCAAAAGCTCTATCCTTCCCATGGCTTAACCTAGGGAACGCATTTGCTCGGAACGTATGGGCCGTACAGTGGTATGAGTATACGGGCATTTTTGGTGGCACATTCTGGGTGGTTTTAGTAAATATTCTTCTCTTTGAAGCAATAATTTCAAAGCGAAAAAAATCATACATACTCTTTGGAGCAACATTCATACTTCCTCTTGTCCTTTCAATCGTTATTTATCTAAGGAATGCACCGACGAACACTACGCCCAAGGACAGTATGAACATTACGGTCTGTCAGCCAAATATTGACTGCTACCTAAAATTCAATTCTTCGGCCAATAGCCAGCATAACATTCTTAAAAAGCTTCTTCGCGCAGCTCCCGCTGAAACGAATCTTGTCCTTTTCCCAGAAACAGCCCTCAAGGAGTATCTGTTTGAAAAAAGGCTGGAGGAATCTACCGTTCTTTCTGAATTTAAGAACATTCTTCTTTCAGAGCGCCCCGATATGTCAATAATTACGGGTTGCGAAAGTATTGCGCAATACACAACAAGCAACAAAAGCGAAACATCTCGCAAGATTGCAGATGACAGCTACATTGATTACTACAATTCATCTCTTCTCATTCAAAATGGTAGTCCCTATAGGATACACCATAAACAGAGGCTTGTCGTAGGAGTTGAAACTCTTCCAAAGTGGCTAAGGCACATACGTTTTGGAGAGGTGGATCTGGGAGGAACGTTTGGACAGCTGGGACTCGACAGCAGAAGTGATCTTTTCGAATGCCACGGCGTGAAAGTTTCTCCAGCAATCTGCTACGAAGCACTTTACGGCAACACAATGGCAGAGTTTACAAAAAACGGAGCCGGCATTCTTTGTGTTATATCCAATGATGGATGGTGGGGTGACACACCTGGATACAAACGTCTCTTTGACCTTTGTAGACTACGTGCCATAGAAAATAGAAGATGGATTGCAAGAAGTGCCAATACCGGAATATCCGGATTTTTAAACTCACGCGGTGATATAGAAAAGAAACTAGAGTGGGACAGGCAGGGCGAGCTCTCAATGCAGGTTCCATCATATGACAAAATAACATTTTATACTAAATACGGAGATATCGTAGGACGCATTTCAATGTATACGGCTTTTCTTTGTCTACTGTATTTTGTAGCATATACATACAAACGCAAATTTTATCTCGACTGATATGAATTACAACGAAACACTCGAATACTTGTATTCGTCTATTCCATCCTTCCAGGATGTGGGAATCGGAGCTTACAAACCGGGATTGGAACGCATTACTCAATTCTGCAAAATTCTTGGCAATCCACAAAGAAATTATTTTGTCGTACATGTAGCAGGCACTAACGGCAAGGGATCCGTATCCCATATGTTGGCAGCCGTACTACAGCAGGCGGGATATCAGGTTGGACTTTTCACTTCGCCACACCTATTGGATTTCAGGGAGCGTATCCGTGTTCAGGGAGAAATCATTTCAAAACAAAAGGTCGTAAATTTCATTGATCGTCACAAGCACGATATTGAGCAGTTGGGCCTATCCTACTTTGAAATGGTTACAGCAATGGCTTTTGATTACTTTGCCCAAAGCGATGTGGAAATCGCTGTAATTGAGACTGGTCTTGGTGGAAGACTCGATGCCACAAATATAGTTATTCCTTTGCTGAGCGTAATAACAAACATCGGATATGAACATACAGAGCTGCTGGGTGATACTCTGCCGAAGATAGCCAGAGAAAAGGGTGGAATCATCAAAAAATGCGTACCTGTCATTTTGGGAGAGAAAGACCCTGCATACAATCTTGTACTCGAAGAGATAGCTAAGGACAACCAATCAGAAATCACTTATGCTTCTGATGTGTTTGAATGTGTTGACCAATACTTTGAAGAAGACAAACAAGTTTTCTCAATCATACGCAAAGATGACGCAGTACATTATCTGTTACGGACCACTCTTATGGGTGAGTACCAACGCCAGAATGTACTTACTACTGCAACAGCCGTCCACATATTACACTATAAGACACCTATCACCATTACGCGAAGAGCATTCATTGACGGCATACGCGACGTTGTGGAAGCTACATCACTTAGAGGCAGATGGCAACAATTAGCCTCCGCTCCTCAAATCATATGTGATACTGGTCACAATAGCCATGGACTGAAATTCGTAGCGCAACAACTACAACACCATATCGACGCCAATAGACATGTTCACTGCATTATGGGATTCTGCAGTGATAAGGATGTATCCGCCATTCTGCGCTTAATGCCAAAAGAATGTTCTTACACCTTTACACAGGCAAACGTACAACGAGCAAAAGATAAGGAAGAGATAAAGCGGGAAGCTGAGGAGATTGGTCTGAAGGTCCAAACGGCAGAAAATGTGCCTGAGGCTATCGAAAAAGTGATTAAAGAAGCTAATAAAGAAGACCTTATATTTATAGGAGGCAGCAATTTTATTGTCGGAGAGGCGCTTAATTATTTCCAGGAGTAATACGATTTACGGCTTTATGACTGCTTAAATAGAAGCCATAAATTCATTTGATGAAGTAATCAAGACGAGCCTTTGGTATTTTTCAATCAAGTTTTTCGTAACTACTCAGTAGGATTTTTTAATGCTTGCTGCTTTTTCCCGTAATTATTGTGCCTAAATTCATTTTTGTACATTAGACAAACAGAAAGCAAT
>JAGHTK010000057.1 GCA_018065435.1 Candidatus Alistipes equi | reverse complement strand
GTTCTCAAGCAATGCCATTGCACTTTATGTATATGCCAATGAGAAAGTGTGGGTTCACGTTCAAAAGACCAAAAAATCGCAATCTAAATGAGAATGCCCTGCTCGACAAGTAAAACCATATTGTCAAAATCCATACTTTTACTAAATTTGAATGATATTTTTAACAAACATATTGTTATGGTTAAACCAACATTATTAGTCCTGGCTGCAGGCATGGGTTCCAGATATGGTTCCCTTAAACAGATGGACGGCGTAGGCCCTCAGGGTGAAGCCATTATTGATTATTCAATTTTCGATGCAATCCGTGCAGGATTCGGTAAAGTTGTATTTGTTATCCGCCACTCATTCGCTGAAGAGTTCAAAAGTGTATTTACCGAAGAACGTTTCGGCGGCAAGATAAAGGTTGAATACGTATATCAGGAACTTGATTACCTACCAGAAGGCTTCAAGGTTCCTCAAGGAAGAGAAAAGCCGTGGGGCACAAACCACGCCGTAATGATGGCAGCAGATGTCATAAACGAACCATTTGCCGTTATCAATGCTGATGATTTCTACGGCAAGAACGCATACGAGGTTATTGGCAAATACCTTTCGGAACTTGACGGAAAGTGCAATCAGTATTGTATGGTAGGATATGAGGTTTCGAAGACTCTTTCCGAAAACGGAACTGTCTCAAGAGGTGTATGCACGCTTACCCAAGATGGATATCTTGCTTCTATGGTTGAAAGAACCAAGATCGAAAGAAACTCTCAAGGAACAATCGTGTTCCACGATTTGGGTGAAGATGAAGCACTCGAGGAAAACACACCTGTTTCAATGAATCTGTTCGGTTTTACTCCCGACTATTTCCGTTATTCCAATGAATACTTCAAGGAATTCCTTAGTGATGAGAAAAACCAGAAGAATCTAAAGGCTGAATTCTTCATTCCTCTGATGGTCAATTACCTCATACAAGGAGGTGTAGCCAAAATGAAGGTACTTTCAACAACGGCAAATTGGTTTGGTGTTACATACAAGGAAGACAAGCCAGCCCTTATGGCAAAAATAGAAAAACTCATTGAGGATGGAGTTTATCCTCGTTCACTTTGGGGGAAATAGTATGGAAAGAGAAGTTAGAGTACGATTTGCGCCATCGCCGACGGGACCTTTGCATATAGGAGGCGTGCGTACGGCACTATACAATTACCTTTTTGCGCGCCATCATGGTGGCAAAATGATTCTTCGAATCGAAGACACGGATTCTCAGCGCTTCGTTCCAGGAGCAGAGAAATACATCATCGACTCCTTGAAATGGTGTGGAATAGAAATTGATGAAGGCGTAGGATACGGAGGACCTCATGCTCCGTATCGTCAGAGCGAACGTCGTGAAATATATCTAAAGTACGCATTGGAGCTTGTCCAAAAAGGCTGGGCATACTATGCATTTGATACAGCGGAGGAACTTGATGCACTACGAAAAGAGTATGAGCAGCGTGGCGAAACATTCTCCTATAATTTCAAAGTACGCACCACACTCAAAACATCACTTTCTCTTTCTAAGGAAGATGTCCAGAAAAGAATAGATGATGGAGAAAAATGGGTCATCCGCTTTAAGATGCCAGAAAACGAAACAGTACAAATGCACGATTTGATACGTGGCGATGTTGAGATAAACACCTCCACGTTAGATGATAAAGTACTATACAAATCCGCTGACGCACTTCCGACGTATCATCTTGCGAACATCGTTGATGACCATCTGATGGAAATATCACACGTTATCCGCGGTGAGGAATGGTTACCTTCACTTCCGTTGCACTACCTTCTTTACAGAGCCTTCGGATGGGAAGATACTCAACCCGAGTTTGCCCATCTGCCACTACTTCTGAAGCCAACTGGTGGAGGAAAGCTTTCAAAACGTGATGGTGACAAAATGGGATTCCCTGTTTTCCCACTCTTCTGGGTATCACCTACGGGGGAAACTGCTAGAGGATACCGCGAGGATGGATATTTTGCGGAAGCGTTCATCAATATGCTTGCTCTTTTGGGATGGAATCCGGGCACAGAACAGGAAATTTTCTCTATGCAACAACTCATCGACGCATTCTCCCTGGAACGTGTTTCAAAGGCGGGTGCAAGATTCCAACCTGATAAGGCGCATTGGTTTAACGCACAATACATGCATACCAAAAGTGAGGAGGAACTTGCCAAATTATTTATGCCACAGCTCAAGGCTCATGGTATAGTAACTGATATGAAAACGGCCGGTCATGTTGCCTACATAATGCGCGAACGCGCCACACTAATAGGAGATTTGTGGGATTTGACATCGTACTTCTTTATTGCTCCCGAAGAATATGAACCAAAGCAGTTCCGCAAATACTGGAACGAGCAAAATAGGGATATTCTTATAAAACTGAGAGATGTACTTGAAGGCATTTCGGACTTTTCAGCAAGCGCAACAGAAGCTATAGTGCACCCTTGGATTGAAAGTCAGGGATATTCCATGGGACAGGTAATGAATACGCTACGTCTTGCGCTGGTAGGAGCAGGCAAAGGTCCGGGAATGTACGACGTTACGGAGCAACTTGGCAAAGAGGAAACTCTTAGAAGAATTGACAATTTACTAAAACAGAACGTCATATGACAATTGAACAGCACATATGGGGAGCCACACCCGAGGGTGAGGCAATCGTAATGTATACCATGCGCAATACTCTTGGAAGCGAAGTGCGTCTGAGCAACATCGGAGCAGGCATAGTTTCTGTAAAGTTTGCAGATAGCAAGGGAAAGGTTGATGATGTGGTACTTGGCTATAGCAATCCAATGAGTTATTTCGGAGATGGTGCCGCAGCTGGCAAAACTGTCGGACGCGTTGCCAATCGTATAGCAAAGGGGCATATGGTAATTGAAGGTGTGGAGTATGATTTGGAAATAAACAATGGTGAGAACCATCTTCACGGCGGAAGCAAGGGATTTATGAACAGATTGTGGGAATCGTCCGTTGAGACGAACCGCGTAGTATTTTCACTGCTTTCCGATAACATGGATCAGGGATATCCAGGCGAAGTTAACGCTCAAGTCATATATGACTTTGATGACGAGAATTCACTAGAGATAACCCTTATGGCTAAAAGCGATAGTACAACGGCACTTAATCTGACGAATCACACCTATTGGAATCTTTCGGGAGAAAACAGCGGAGAAGTGCTTGACCATATCCTAAAGCTTAATTGTTCACATGTACTAGAGATGAACGACAAACAGATTCCTACCGGAAAACTTTTGGATGTAAAGGGAACTGAAATGGATTTTACCATGGGGCACAATTTACGGGACGGAATTCATTCTTCATTCAACCATATATCCGATTTTAAGGGATATGATCACTTCTTTGTAATGGATGGGTGGAAAAAGAACATACTTTCCCCACTAGGTACACTCTACGACCCGAAATCTGGTCGTAAGGTGGAAATTCTTACTTCTCAACCAGGATGTATGGTATATACGGGGAACTACCTTGCTTCGGGATGCCCAGTAACAAAGTCCGGTGGACGATATGAAGACTACTGTGGAGTTGCAATTGAGTGCCAAGGATATCCTGATGCTGTAAACCATCCAGAGTTCCCTTCCGTCATTTTGAACGAAGGAGAACTATACTGCAACAAGATAGTCTTCCGTCTTGGAACGAACTAATATTCGAGTCTCCACTCCATCTCTTCCCTTATAAGGTCCGATGAAAGAGACTCAGGCATCATACAGAGCACTGAATCAACAAGTGCTCTGTTTTCTTTTTTAATTTCATCCAAAACAGCAGTTACTGCCATGGCTACAAGTCTGCTATCGGGATAGGATTCAATAGAACGAAGGATTATACTGCTACACTCTTGAAGATATTTTTTAGAGCAGTACGAAAGAGCCATTACGAGCGAATAGGTCATTATTTCATCACGTCCCAGAAAGATTTGCAGAAGTTCCAGAAGACAGTCTGTTTTGCAAAATAGAAATTTAGCTGCAAGTTCCGCCATTTCGGAATTTACGACACCTTCTTGCAAGAAGTCCGCATCATTTGGAGTTATCATCTCGCTTTGAGCTACGAACAAGGAAATGATTCGTAGTTCTCGTACTTGTTGACGAAAAAGAAACCGAAATAAAGAATCGTCTTTTGGCAGCGTTTTTGCAATGTTACGAAGTTCTACAACAGATACCCCATATGAAACTCCGTACTTCTTTCCGTAAAGAAGAAATGTATCAAGCATGGCACCATTCATCTGCTTCTTAAGTTTTTGTAGCAGATCGACCATGCATCGTGTATTGTCCATCACTGCGGTTTTACAATCATAATCTTTTCACCGAACTGGAAGATATCCAAATTGGCTTGCGAAAGTTGCTTATCTGAAAGAAGAAGTGTACACTCTGTCTTGGCAGAAACAACGATTTCTTCCTTCATTTTATCCTTCTGTGTGGCTATTCTGAATGGTGTACGATCAACCGGAGAAGGTTCCATATGAAGCATTATAGCATCAGACGAGAGGTCATCCAAAGGCATAATACCACCAAAAAGATTGAAGCGGCATACCATATAGTCTTTTTCGGTGGATTTTGGAGTAATTCTAAAAAGACGACTTTCAACACTTATATTCTCCGTGCCATAAAACATCTGAAGATATTCTTGTTCAAGACGTGATATTTCATCTATAGCGGCCTTCAGCCCAGCGCCAAAGACATGTTCTCCGGTTTCACCTGTTATAAGATCCAAACGATGTTTGCGAAGACTAAAAATAAGATCTGCCGTGTATTTTGCCTGTTCTTCCACGCCCATCGGACGAGCTTCAATTTTATTTTCGGCAAGAGGAGACTTGAACTTTGGAGTGCTTACAACATTATCTTCCTCTACAAGAAGAGAAGTCGATATTGTAGATGATACTATTTTATATTCCTTTCTCTCGGCTAAAGAAGCCCTGGTACCAAGATATTTTTGAGCATATCTGGCATAAACACCAGGAGTAAACTCGTTTTTTTCGACTGTGATGACAACATAAAGCTCCGTTTTCGGATTCAATATCTTGATTTCTCCATTTTCATATGTCACACCCACGCGTGAAATTTCCTGTGAAAAAACAGTTTGGAACACCATTACAAGTAGTGCCAAAATAGCAATCTTTTTCATATAAACTTGGTTGTCGAGTAAGCGGAGGGGAGTTTCACCCCTCCCTTCTCTCGGAACCGTGCTTGACAGTCTCCCGTCACACGGCTCTTCGTACTTACTTCTTTTAA
>JAGHTK010000117.1 GCA_018065435.1 Candidatus Alistipes equi | reverse complement strand
ATACACTTCGCATGGTCGAATTTTGGAAGTACATACGTCGTGCGGTCTAAGGAATCGGGATGCACGAACTTTTCGATGTTCTCCCCAATTATATCCTCTACACTTCTCAGGCCACGTTCCTTGAGGAAATTCGAAAGACCAAGTCTTAAATCGTCTATGATGCGATAACCATACTGCATAACAGCTGTGCAAATCTGAACAGTTGAGCATCCGATGGAAAGAAATTCGTAGGCATCATGCCAGTTTTCGATACCTCCTATTCCACTCATTGGAACCTCTCGAAGCTCTTTTTGCTGCTTCATATCAAGAATCATACGTTCTGCAATCGGTTTTACAGCACGGCCACTATATCCCGATATTGTGGTTTGGTTGCTTACTTCTGACCTTTCGTGCATTGTGATGCTTTTGATGGTGTTTATTGCAGCAATTGCATCAGCTCCGTTACGAACAGAGGCTATCGCCGGTTCTTCAATGTGGGTGATGTTTGGTGTCATCTTGGTCATTACAGGAATCTTTACAACCTGCTTTACAGCCTTTGTATACAAAGCTACAATATCGGGGCGCTGACCTATATCCGAACCCATTCCATGGGCTTCCATGTGTGGACACGAGAAGTTACACTCTATAATGTCAGCTCCGGCATTCTGGGCCATAATGGCAAGTTCTTGCCACTGCTCCAGGGAATTACCCATGATGGATGCAATGATGACCTTTTTAGGATAGTTCTTTTTGAGCCTTCGTATGATGTCAAAGTCCTCTTCAGGAGAGTTTTCCGAAAGCTGTTCCATGTTGCGGAATCCGACAAATGATGTACTGCCTTTTCCTATTTGGTCATAACGTGGCGACACTTCGCAGATGCGTTGTTTTGAAATGGTCTTATATGCGGCGCCGGCCCATCCCATTTCAAAGGCCTTTGATATCATATCATAGTTACTTGCAATGACTGATGAAGCCAAAAAGAATGGATTTTCACAGTGTATACCCAAAAAATCGACTTCGAGATTCGAAAAGTCAGTACATACAGAGTCTTTACAAGGCGAAATTTCCATTGCAATTCGCTTTATATCAATTGGACGGTCTGTATGCAGACATGCCTTTTCACATGGAGCATCACAATTGGCGCATTCCGCTTTGGAGAAGAACATTCCAGCCAAATCGCGGTTGTGCATTCTTATGGCCATTATGCCACGTGCAGGATCCTGACCTTTTGGACATGCCTTTTTACATGGAGCTTCTACGCAGTGCAAGCATCTACTTGATTCGTCTTTAAGTAACATATAATGTGTGGTTTAATTTTCTATAACTCAAATTTCGCTAGGCGATTTGTGAGTCTAAAATTTTTAAAAATATCATAAAAAGGCTCTCGCTTAAATAATTTGTAGGACTGTCGTATATTTTCTCTATCAATCAAACAAAATATAAAATCGCTGAAGCCTTAACAAATATAGAAAAACGATAAACAAACTCCAATGTTTTTAGTTACAACAGCAAAAAAGCAGACTTAATGATTATGCTCAAAGTAGCAATAATAACCATTTCGAAGTTCGTTTTTTATTCCACTTTCGTTTCGTCTTGATGCAGTTCCACGGACGTTAAATGAAATATGAATATCGCTTGATTCTCTGTTTTAGGCCAACTTTATGAGTACTTGAGATGCCTTTCTATGTTAGTAAAATAATGCGCGAATGCCATTAAGACAATAGTTGTCGATTAGAACTGAGCGTAAATCATCGGAGCCACATAACCCTGGTTAAGTGCGTACATAAGTGTAAGTGCCAAACAAAATATCAGAGTTTTGCCCCAAAGAGGTGTTTTTAGAAACATCTCTTCTACCCTGTTATTACACCTGGAGGGAAGAACGCTGCAAACGGCACAAAAAATGACTATCGAGCACCACACCCACCTTACCTGAACGAAAGGCTTAAAGTAACTTAGATCCGTATCCGTTACAATCTTTTGGATAACCATCTGGCAACAATTCATATCCGCAGAACGGAAAAATATCCAGCAGAACGAAACGAAAACAAAGCAGAGCACTACTCTTGCTACGTGAACGGGTTTTAAGTGTCCTATTTTGGACATTACAGGTGACGCTATCTTTGAAATCCATAGCCCAAGGCCGTGTAATCCACCCCAAAGAACAAACATCCATGAAGCACCATGCCAAAGTCCCGATACGAGCATTACGATGAGAAGGTTCCAATATGTTCTAAGTGTCCCACGGCGGTTGCCTCCAAGGGGTATGTAGAGATAGTCCTTAAACCAACTCGAAAGCGCAATATGCCATCGTTTCCAGAATTCAGAAACGTTGACACTTTTGTAGGGATAGTTGAAGTTATCCGAAAGTTTGATTCCAGGGACCATTGCAATGCCTATTGCCATATCACTATATCCGGAAAAGTCCAGATATATCTGGAATGTATAGCCCAGTGCACCGCACAAGTTTTCAAATCCGGAATAGTTTGCTGGCGTGTCGAAAAGCATCGTTGTATATTGTGCTATGTAGTCGGCAAATGCTCCCTTTTTTATCATTCCGATGATGAAAAGATAGACTCCTCCCCACATTACCCTATCGCTAAGATTCTTTCCAAGTTCCTTTATCTGAGGGAAAAATACCGTTGAACGCGTAATTGGACCACAGAGAAGAACCGGGAAAAATGTTTGGTAGAAGGCATATTCTAAAAGAGTTACATCGTCCTGGAACTTTTTTCGGTATACATCGATTTGATAACTTACGGCCTGTAGACTGTAGAAAGAAAGTCCAGCCGGAAGAAGAATGTCGCGAAGTGCAAAATTCGAACGTAAGATATCGTTTAGCGAGGCAATGGCGAAATTAGCGTATTTGAAGTATGCTAGAGGTATTAGTGTCAATACAATGCTTAGCGTAAGTACGGCTTTACGTTTATTTGCTTCGAGACCTCTCATCCACTTGGAAAGAAAGTAACTCTCTATTGTAACTATAGGTAGCAAAAGCATCATTATGCCGTTTGCCCTGAAAAGGAACAATAGACTAAATGCTACCACCCAAAGCATCATGCCTGCCTTTGTGCGTGACTTTAGAAGACCGTATATCAGAAGAAATACGGGGAAAGCAATCCAAAATTCAAGAGAAAGGAACATGGTGGAAACTATCTTAAAGGTTTGAGGTATACGGCATTTTTGCTGGTTGGAACAACCGTATCGGGAACATTCATAAGAATTGGATGTTCGGTAGCCGTACTGTCTCGAAGCCAGGCAGCTATATGATCCATCCACAGGGCCGAACTTGCTCCTGTTGGATGAATGTTGTCCTTGCCACGTGGAATTGTGAAGTTACGTGTATCGAAGAAGCGCTTTGCGCCAATGTCGTTCTTTATCAGTTCATTGATGCCAGTATCTTTTTTCCATCCAGGAGGACAAATCCATGCACAATGGCGTCCACCAATGTCCTTGAGTATCTTTTTGATATGAGGTTGTCGGCTTGAAGGATCCTTTATGAATTGCTCGTTACTTCCAAGACAAATGAGGACATAATCTGGATTGTACTTGCGAAGGAAATAGTTGAGCGTGTCACAAGATGCCCACTGCTTTATTGTGGATGATACCCAGACAACGGTATGCCATGTGTGACCATTTCCGGCACAATATTCACCCAGGCGTTTATTCATATAAAGAATCATGGAATCACCGAAAAGAAGTATGTTATGTGGCTTTCGGTCAACCATTTTAACTGTATCCTGCACCTGTTCATTATCCTCTTGAACGGATGTTTCAATTTCAGCCTTGTTTTTAGACTCTTCAGCCATACAATGCCATGTGTATAACCCTAGCGGAATGACTAGAAGCAACGTAAGTTTTAAATAGTTTTTCAATTTTTAAATGGTTTTTCTAACGACTGGACAAAGATATTGTTTTTGTTCTTAATAGGTTTTGTACATTGATGTTAATTTCGATGAGAAATTGCCTTGTAAGACAAAATGACAAAGAAAACGGCTTTGATTTCAAATTAACTCATGACACTTTTTACAAGTTTGGAGAGACAGAGATCGGTTATCGAACTGCCGGAGTTCTTCAAATCGACCCTGAGGTGTTGCGTCTGCCGTTGGGGGGACCATCGCATCACAATCTCGCGTGCTAAATACACCATCGAGTTCCCATGTTCCATAATGTTCGTGGTATCCATAAACCCATATCCATGCGGATATTATGGCGATTCCACTCATTACTCTTTGTCTGCACCACAGGCTAGCGCCAGCTTTATATGAACAAAATCAGTGGTCCATTGCTTGACTGCATCGACATACAGTGTGAGATAACGCCTGTGCCTTTCTCAGATATAAGCAAGCAGCAGTCGGGCGAACCTTCTGAAGAGATACGCAAGCGAGTGATTGAAGCAAGGAGAATGCAGGAGGAACGCTTCAAGGACATTAAGGGAATACACTGCAATGCTCAGATGACGGAGCGCATGATACATCAGTTTGCCGAACCTGACGAAGAAGGACTCAACCTGCTGAAGATGGCTATGGCACGCCTCAACCTCTCTGCCCGAGCCTACAACCGCATTCTGAAGGTGGTACGCACCATTGCCGACCTCGAAGGCAGCGATACCGTAAAGACAAATCATCTCGCCGAAGCCATAAACTATCGACAGCTCGACCGTGGCGACAGGTGTGAGAGATAAAAGCCCTCATCCCAACCCAGTAGTATGCAACGGCATAAAGGGCATACACTGCAATACTCAGATGAGTAAACACCTGCAATTGTCAAATATGTTGTAGTCTGTACAGAAAAACAATAATCTCTTTGTTTGTTGTACAAATTATTACTACTTTTGCATACAAATCCTATAACACTCTCCTTTTATGACACCTTTCGCAAACATAGGCAATGTACCTTTTGACGTTAATGTGCTGAGTTCGGTATTTCCGAATAATAAGCATATTAACGAGAAAGCACGTGCATTGGAACAGGCAGGTATTATCATACGACTGAAGAAAGGCATGTATGTGGCAAGCCGAGAAGAGACAGGAAAGGAACTATCGCTTGAACTTATTGCCAACCACATCTACGGTCCATCATACGTGGGACGTGAGTATGCCTTACGCTATTATGGTCTGATTCCGGAGAGGGTATATCTTGTCACATCTGTAACGACCAAACACTCGCGTGACTTTGAAAATGCGATAGGAAGTTTCAGTTATCTTAATGTTTCCGTTGAATACTTCCCTATAGGTGTGAAGATAGAGAGTGCACACGGAGTGAACTTCCTTATTGCAACCCCAGAGAAAGCGCTGTGCGACGTAATAAACTTCAGCAAGAATCTTACTTTGCGCTCAATGAAGGATGTAGAAACTTATTTAGAGGACGACATCCGTTTCGACACCGATGCACTGATGGATTTTGATCTCGACATTCTCGAACGATGTGCCAAGGTCAGCCGCAAGAAGAACAGCATAGAAACACTGATAAAGTATACTCAATTTTCGCAAGTAAAAAAGGTGGCGTTATTCCCACCTGCGAAGCGGGTTAGCCTAAGCCCCGAATAACTATAGGGAGCTACGTTGAGGAAGAATACATAGGCA
>JAGHTK010000158.1 GCA_018065435.1 Candidatus Alistipes equi | reverse complement strand
ATTTATCGTAATTTTGAACATCGTTAAGACGCTTCACTGACAAAATTTGAAGCGCGGAGCGGTAAAATCAACATCGTTGACACAGTTCCGGAATCGAGACCTTCGGTACACACCAAACCAAGGTTTGTATCGAAAGCAAAGGTGGTGTAGAACTCACTTATACTTTTGTTAAGTTCATGGTTGATGCCAATCGGTCCTTTTATACTCTACCATCAATTATAGGAGTTGGTAAGGATAAAAAACTATCCTATGGTTACCTGCCGGCAAACTTTGATGGTCAGATTATACGTTATTTCAAACAGGGTGCATTCAGAACAACATCGCCAGATAGAACCATGACGCAGAAACTGGCTATGTATTACTCTGTATGGTATATCGCCTACATTCTGTTTGATTTAGAGGATGTTTTTGGACAGAACTTTACCATACAAATGGGCGCCCCAACAGACAGTAGCCATGTTTCAATAGTTAAGCAAATAGCCACGCGCATCATTGCGTCTGCATATAAATTGGTTGAGGATGTTTTTGTAAGCGACAAACAGAAGTTCTTGGAATCAAACTATGAGCAGTTGATTGAAAAGACAGAGTTGGTTGCATATAGCACAGATGTTAAAGATGAATATGGTTTGCTTGTCTTCCCTGAAGCATACGCATGCCTTAAACCTCTTATCAGTCAAAAGAAAATTGCCACAGGTATGAGTCTTATGGTTGATATTGGTGGAGGTACTACTGATATTTCGTTCTTCACTATTGAGAATGGTGTGCCCCAGGTGTATGACTTCTTCTCATTGAACAAAGGATTGAATTATCTGACCTGTGCTGATGAGAAAATAAGACAGGGTAATGACTCCAATGTGAAGGATCAGTCGGAAATTGATAATCAAAGACGTAGTACGTTTACAGGTGAGATTAACAATGTCTGCAACAATATCCGAAACAAATTGCTGCAGGAGTTCAAACGACAGACAAGTTTGCGTCAGGATAGATTACTTGACGCATTGAAGAATCGCCCTCTTGTGTATTGTGGTGGTGGTAGCACATTCCCTGTTCTTCGTGTAACATACGCTGGATATAAGGATATGAAACAAATATCCGAAAAAGAATGGAACACAAAGTCTATGGAACAAATTGCTGAGATAATAGACAAAGGACTTTGCCCAATCCTCTCAACCGCCTATGGATTAGCAATTAGCACAGAACATGATGACATCAACATGAAACCTTTCAAGGACATCTTCGAAGGAATTAGAGGTGCTGAAGAGCAACGTTCACAATCAGCAAACCATTTATCAACATTTAGTGAAGACTATGGAGGCTTTAACTATGCTGACGATTGGAATGCTTGGAAATAGTATTTTCAAATGGCGACATACATGTAGCGATTCCGAAACTGTGTCAACGATGACGATTCTACCATCCAGTGCTTCAAATCTTTGTAATTGAGGATGTGGAAGCGTGAAATCCAAATTTGAAATCAAAAAGCATTATTCAAAAAAGCCCACGTTTTTGTGGGCTTTTCTTGAGTGCTATGTTGAATTACAACTCGTTTGGAAGAGCAACCGGTTTGCCAGTGCTTCTTTGAATTGGCATCGAGGCGTTCCAATTCTTGAGTTTGAGACCTAATTCCTCGGCTAGTGCCTTAACTATTTCAGGGTGTAGACCGGATACATCATTCTTTTCACCTATATCTTCCTTGAGATTGTACAACTCCAATTTTGAATCAATCATTCTATACACCAACTTCCAATCACCCTTTCTGATTATAGACAAAAAGTCAATGTCATCAAGGCTGTATGGCTTCCACTGATGTGGATAATGGAAGATAATTGTACGATTTGGATCCACGTTCGAAACAGATTCTGGAACCTCAAAGTGATAAGCATCTGCTTCCGAAGAAATCTCTCCTTTTGCTTTTGCATCGGCAACATACTTCGAACCATCTGTCAGAAGTTTGCATAAATCCTTTCCGTCTACTGGTTGTTCAACCTTCCAGTTCGTAACGCCAGCCATTGACAATATTGTAGGGAAGAGGTCTTCGCATGTAACAGGCGTGTTAACCTTCGTTCCAGGGGTGATGTGTCCCTTCCATTTGAACATCAAAGGAACGCGGATACCTCCTTCGTAGCATGAACCTTTGCCTTCCCTTAAAGGCAGATTTTGCGTATGAAGTTCTCCTCCCTTTTGCTTGTTCTCGGAATTTCCTCCGTTGTCGGTCATAAATATAATTATGGTGTTGTCTGCAACGCCACGCTTCTCCAGATAATCCATAATGTCTCCCAAACTCTTATCAACTCCTTCAACCAAAGCAGCGTATTTTGCTTGACCTTCATCCATTCCGCGATCCAGATACTTTTGGGTGTAACGTGGATCTCCTTGAATAGGAGTATGGGTTGCATGGTGAGCCATGTAGAGGTAAAACGGCTTGTTTTGTGCAATCGGATAGTCCAGTGTCTTTATAGCTTCGCGTGTGAGTGCTTCCGTCAGATGTGTGCCTGTATCGTAATATTCAGTCATGTTTTGTACAGACAGATAGTTCCACTTTTCAGGCGTGTTTCCAAAGTGGTCTTCGCTAAAGTATGATGTAGGCATGCCTGCAACATTTCCAGATACGTTGACTACAAATCCCATGTTGTAAGGAGATGCACCTGGTGTCCCGGCTGAAGCCCAGTGTGCCTTTCCAACGTGAATTGTAAAGTATCCGGCATCTTTTAAAAGTTGAGGCATAGGGGTTGCATACTGCGTGTTCGCAATACCTGGTTGAGGACTCATACCATTCCAGTTCCAATCGGGACGTGTAAGAGAATTTCCGGTATCCTCACTTTTGGAGGACATCATAGCCTTCGCTCCTCCCGTAGCATCGCTCGGGTTGTCTCGCATGGTAGCAGTCCAGTTGGTAATTCCCATATGGGCGGCGTTCATTCCGCTTAGAATCGAAACGCGTGTAGGCGTAGATACGGGACAAGCATATGCATTTGATAGAAGAACACTCTGTTCGGCAAGACGCTGCATATTTGGAGTGTCATGCCTTAGATTGTGAGGATATACACCTTCACCGTAGGCGACCTGAGTATCGGTCCATCCCATATCGTCCACCAAGAAGAATACAATGTTCGGTTGAGGGGTGCTCTTCGAACAAGCTATGGCTGTAAGGGCGGCGCCTGCAGCCAATCCAAAACGTGATAATTGCTTCATTTAGATTATTTTAGTTTTTCGTATTTTGCAAGTTCTCGTGCTTATTTAACAAGGCTAGAAAACAGATAATAACTATGTCTTTAAGGACAATATATTTGCTTGAACAACCCTCGAATAAGCACTTTCCCTTAATCTAACCAAAGTTAGACAAATAATCGAGGAACTCCAAAGTTTTTTCAAGAACGATATTCGCTTATTCATTGTAGATAACCTATACGAAAGGTATAATGTCCAAATTATATTTTGTTACATTGGTTGAAAAGTAGTACATTTGTGAGCATATCCAAGACCCGAAAAAGGGTCGTACAGAAAACTTGATAAAAAAAGTATAGAGATATGTCATTCATAGAAGAAAGAATCCAGCAGGAAGGTCTAACATTTGACGATGTTCTTTTGGTCCCTGCATATTCGGAAGTATTACCTCGAATGGTGGATTTATCCACTCGTTTTTCCAGAAATGTCAAACTGAATGTGCCGATTGCTTCGGCTGCGATGGATACCGTTACGGAATCCACTATGGCAATTGCCATCGCACGCGAGGGAGGTATAGGTGTCATTCATAAAAATATGTCCATTTCGGAACAGGCTTTGGAAGTACGTCGTGTTAAGCGCGCCGAAAGTGGCATGATTTATGATCCGGTCACCATTCTTCCTACACAGACTGTGGGTGAGGCACTCGCTTTGATGAATGAGAACCACATCGGAGGTATTCCTGTAGTAAATGAAGATAGAGTTTTGGTTGGAATCCTTACAAATAGAGACTTGCGTTTTCAGGAAGATATGGATTGCCTGGTACAGGATGTAATGACATCAAAGAATCTTGTCACTATCCGTCGTACGGACAATGTCGATGTGAAGGAGGTTTTGCGCAAACATAAAATTGAAAAACTACCAGTTGTAGATGAAAAAGGTAGGATAGAGGGTCTTATAACGTTCAAGGATTTGACGAAGGTGAAGACTTATCCGAATTCTGCAAAGGACTCGAAAGGACGTTTGGTTGTAGCAGCTGGCGTTGGTATTACACAAGATTCGATGGATCGTGTAGCGGCTCTTGTTAAGGAGGGAGTCGATGCTGTTGTTCTGGATTCAGCTCATGGACATTCGAAAAATGTAGTAGAACTGCTACGTAAGATAAAGTCGCAATATCCTACGTTGGATGTGGTTGTTGGAAATGTTGCTACGCGTGAGGCTGCACGTATGCTTTTGGATAATGGCGTTGATGGTATAAAAGTGGGAATAGGTCCTGGCTCTATTTGTACAACGCGCATTGTTGCAGGTGTCGGTGTCCCACAACTTACGGCCATATTTGATGTTGCGAAAGAAGCTGAGGGAACGAACGTTCCGGTAATTGCTGACGGAGGATTGAGATACTCTGGAGATATTGTCAAGGCTCTTGCCGCAGGAGGTAATTGTGTGATGTGCGGTTCGATGTTTGCAGGCACGGAAGAATCTCCCGGAGAGACAATCATATTCAATGGTAGAAAATTCAAGACATATCGAGGAATGGGGTCAATCGATGCAATGAAAGCCGGTTCGAAGGATCGCTATTTTCAGGGTGATGTCTCTTCTGCGAACAAACTCGTTCCGGAGGGTATCGTAGGTCGTGTTCCTTATAAGGGTTCACTTGCGGAGACTGTTTACCAGCTCGTAGGTGGTATACGCGCTGGAATGGGATATTGTGGTGCCGCCTCACTTTTGGAACTTAGAAAAGCAAAATTTGTAAGGATCTCTTCCGCAGGAGTTACGGAAAACCATCCTCATGACATAACAATCACAAAGGAAACTCCGAACTATTCTAGAGGCGAGTAGCGAATGACACATACGCAGTTGGAGTACCTCATTGCAGTTGTGAACTGCGGTAATTTTACAGCCGCAGCGGAGAGTTGTTTTGTGACGCAGCCGACGCTTAGTGTTCAAATAAAAATGCTTGAGGATGAACTGGGTGTAATTCTTCTGGATCGTAGTCGGAAACCCGTTGTTCCAACGCTTTTGGGAGAACGCGTCGTTGAACAGGCTCGCACGGCTCTTGAACAAGTGGAAAGAATCCGAGAAATCGTAAAGGAATACAAGGGAGAAATTTCCGGAACGTTACGACTTGGAGTAATCCCTACGATTGCACCATATCTGATTCATAAGTTCCTTCCGTCGTTCATGTCCTGTTATGATGGTGTTCGTGTTGAAATTCGCGAGATGAAAACTGCAGAAATTATTGATGCACTGAACCGCGATGCACTTGATGTTGCAATTGTTGCGGGAGGTACATGCGCAGATAAATTTATTGAAACGGAACTCTTCCCGGACAGGTTCTATGCATATGTTTCAACACATAGTCCTCTCTATCAAAAATCCAACATCCGCTTGGAAGATATCAAAATGGATGAACTGGTATTACTCTCGGTTGGAAATTGTATGCGCGACCAGGTGCTGGAACTCTGTCAGAAAAAACGCGAGAGCTTTTCAAAGTGTATCTTTGAATCTGGCTCTGTCGACACTCTAATGCGAATTGTTGATGTAACAAACTCAATCACAATCATTCCTGAAATGGCTATTGAATTCATTAAGGAAGAAAATCGACAGCAGGTCAAAACACTTTTCCGTGGAGCTTCTTCCAGAATGATTTCAATGGTACGTCGACGTAACTATGTTAAGCAGTCTTTGTTCTTTGCTCTTAGAAAAGCAATAGTTGACGCTGTTGGAAAGTAATCTCTTTTGCGAAGCGTATCTGTCGTTTGATATAGCTTCGTCTTGTTTAAGCACGATAAAAAAGAACTTTCAAAATTAAGAAAAATAAACAGGGCTAACAGCCTTGAAATGGTTTTTAACACACGCACTTCTACTATCGTTTCATGGGCCTTTACATCTATGCCTTAAGGATGTTTTAAGGAGTTTATTTTACGTTGCTAAGAAGTTGCCAAGATTTCAAGATAGCACTTTATTTTTTATGCGAAAATCATTATTTTTGCATAATATAGACTTTGTATATGGATAGAGAATCAAGAAAACTAGTAAAGAATATCGTTCAGGCAATCCAGGATAAAAAAGGAAAGAATATCGTCTCTTTGGATATTTCAAAGTTCGATGGTGCGATATGCTCCGTATTCGTGGTATGTAATGCTGATTCGACAACTCAGGTGTGTTCCATAGCGGACGGAATTGATGAAAAACTAAGGGAGACAATCAATGTCGCTCCTTGGCGTATAGAGGGTCAGCAGACCGGAATGTGGATTGCAATGGATTATATTGACGTTGTCGTTCACATATTCCAGACTCCGTTGAGGGATTATTACAAACTAGAGGATCTTTGGGCCGATGCCAAAGTTGAACAGTACGAGAGTGAAGAATAAGAACATGAGTAAACAAAAAAATAAGAAAAACAATCAGCCAAGGAAGGTTAAGACAGTGGTTGTGCGTCCGAGTATGTCCTGGATTTATCTTCCTATCATAATGATTATATTGTACTTTGCATTCTTTGACCGTTCGGAAGGAGAACCTATACAATGCGATTGGCAGACCGTTGCCGATTTCGTTGAAAAGGGAGATGTAGAGCATATAGAGATAGTAAACAAAGAAAACGGAAATGTTTACTTGCGCCAGGGTGCAGTTGAAAGATATCGTAATGATTCCTCGGTTGAACCCAAGTATCGTCAGCTACCTGAAAACGGCTATCAGTTGCAGTTTACCATAGGTAGCGTAGATTCATTTAGAAAAGATTTTGACAAATCGGTTGAAAAGTCAGGAACGAGGGTCAAACTTACATATAAGAAAAGTGAATCTTGGTTGGATGCAATAGGATGGATTCTGCCGTGGATACTTCTTATAGGACTTTGGTTCTTCCTCTTCAGGGGCTTCTCCAGAGGCGTTGGTGGCGGTAGCGGCGGTATTATGAACGTCGGAAAGTCACGAGCTCAGGAATACGATCCACAGAATGCGGAGCAAAAGATTACATTTAAGGATGTAGCCGGATTGGAGGAAGCTAAGGTTGAGGTAATGGAAATTGTAGATTTCTTACGCAATGCCGATAAATATCGCAAGCTGGGCGCAAAAATTCCGAAGGGCGCACTTCTAGTAGGCCCTCCGGGAACAGGAAAAACTTTGTTGGCGAAGGCTGTTGCAGGAGAAGCGAATGTTCCATTTTTGTCGATGTCCGGCTCGGATTTTGTTGAAATGTTCGTCGGTGTAGGTGCTTCTCGCGTAAGAGACCTCTTTGAAACGGCAAAAAAGAAGGCTCCATGTATCGTTTTTATCGATGAAATTGATGCAATTGGCCGTGCTAGAGGTAAGAATGCAGGATTTTCCGGAAATGATGAAAGAGAGAACACGCTAAACCAGTTACTTACTGAAATGGATGGCTTCCAGACAAACTCCGGAGTCATTATCATGGCAGCAACGAATCGTGTTGATATTCTGGATAAGGCGCTGATGCGTGCCGGTCGTTTTGATAGACAGATAGAGGTTACTTTGCCTGAGGTCGCAGAACGTCGTCAGATATTTGATGTTCATCTAAGGAAACTTAAACTTGATGAGAATCTTGACCGCGAGTTTTTGGCAAAGCAGACTCCGGGCTTCTCGGGAGCAGATATTGCTAATGTGTGCAACGAAGCAGCACTCATCGCTGCTCGTAATAATAAGGAATGTGTAGGTAAGGAGGATTTTCTATCTGCCGTTGACCGTATTATTGGAGGTCTTGAAAAGAAGAGTAAGGTAATAAAGCCTCATGAAAAGAGTACGATTGCTTATCATGAAGCCGGACATGCTTCCGTAAGTTGGATGCTTAAGAATGCGAGTCCTCTTTTGAAGGTAACAATTATTCCTCGAGGAAAAGCTCTTGGTGCTGCATGGTATCTTCCTGAGGAAAGACAAATTACAACCAAAGACCAGATGATGGATGAGTTGGCGTCACTCCTTGCAGGACGTGTCTCTGAGATGACTTTCTTCCAGAAACTTTCGACCGGAGCACTCAACGACCTTGAAAGAGCAACCAAGATGGCATATGCTATGGTGGTATACTATGGTATGAGTGATAAGGTAGGAACCATAAGTTATTACGATTCCACTGGACAAAGTGATATGGCCTTTACAAAACCTTATTCCGATGAAACATCCAAGGAAATCGATGCGGAAGTAAGGCGCATTTTGGATGAAGCTTACGCTATAGCAAAGCGTATAATTGATGAAAATCTCGATAAAATCAAATCACTTGCCGAGCGCCTTTTGGAAAAGGAGGTTATCTTTACGGAAGATGTTGAGGAAATTTTAGGCAAACGCCCTGGTACAGAAGAACATTCTGAAGAAAAGTTAGAGGAGAAGTCAGAAGAAAAACCAACTGAAAACACGAATGAAAATGAGTGAGAAACTTAAAAATATATTAATACGTACACTGTCGGGTGCGATCCTTGTAGCTTTTGTTATTGGGATGCTGTGCGTTTCTAAATGGACTGCCGCTGCCCTTTTTTTGATTATACTTTTAGGGGGACTATTTGAGTACTTCCGTCTGGTGAATATTTTGGGATACCATCCTCAGAAAGTCGTTGGAACGGTACTTGCTGTAGCCGTATACGGCATATCGTTTGTTGTTTTTTATAAAATGGGAACGCCGGTGCAACTCTTTGATGGAGCTCTTTGGTCAGTTATGATTCTGTTTGTAATTCTGTGCATACCATGCGTATATGTTTTGGAACTATTCAGAAGAATGGATCATCCAATGGAAAATATTGCTCTGACTTTCTCACCAGTGTTTTACATAGCTCTTCCACTTTCGCTCCTTCTTTTCATACCTTATTTGATGGTCTCGCAGTGGTCTTGGATTGCGCTTTTAGCTTTTATATCCCTTGTCTGGGTAAATGATGTATTCGCTTTTCTTACGGGACTTACGATTGGTCGTCATAAAATGTCAGAACGAATATCTCCGAAAAAGACGTGGGAGGGTTTTATAGGAGGTGTTACGGCAACGGTATTGGTTTCCGTACTCTATGCCTCGTTATTAGATAAAAGTGTAGCTATCTTTATAGGACTCGGAGTTGTAACAGCCATTGGTGCTGTTTTGGGTGATTTGGTTGAGTCTCATATGAAACGTTCGGCTGCAGTTAAGGATTCAGGGTCCGTAATTCCGGGACATGGAGGATTCCTTGATAGATTCGATGCGTTGCTTGTTGCTTCACCTTTTGCTTTTATATATCTTGTACTAGTTACTAATCTTTAAGACTGAACCTATGAAAATTAATAAGGAAGGTTATAAAATAATTTTTATATCAGGATTAAGTTGTATTTTGATAGCAGCACTTTCGTTTTTGCTTTTCCAGCACGGAGGCGCCACCTGGTTCAATATTGTGCTTGTTGTCCTGCTCTTTATTTTACGGCTGTTCATTATCTCCTTTTTCCGTGAGCCGAGACGTATTCGCATTCATGACAATGATTTGATATTCTCGCCTTGCGACGGACGTGTTGTTGTGACGGAAAAGGTATTTGACGATGAATATTTTCATAGAGAGTGTCTACAGGTGAGCATCTTTATGTCCATTACCAATGTCCATATAAATTGGTTTCCAGTAGGTGGTATTGTTAAATACTTCAAATATCATCCTGGTAAGTTCCTTATAGCATGGCATCCTAAATCTTCTACTGAAAACGAGCGCACTACAACGGTTGTTGAAACGCCTAAGGGTCAGGAAATTCTTTTCCGTCAGATTGCTGGCATTGTGGCACGTCGTATAGTTTCATATTGCAAGGTGGGTGATAAAGTGGAACAAAATACCAAGTGTGGTTTTATTAAATTCGGTTCAAGGATAGATATTCTTATGCCGACAACGTCACGGCTTCTTGTTGAAATCGGTGATAGTGTCATTGGTACTCAGACACCCATAGCCCGTATAGGTGATTTTGAGGATGTCGAGGAGGAATAGCAGATGAAGGTAATTTCATCGGTTGTTGTACATGGTGCACAGATAGGACGCCGCATCGGATTTCCGACTGCTAATATGAATATCGAGGAGGGTGTCTCTATAGATAATGGCGTTTATGCATCCACTACAGAGGTAGATAATAAAGAATATATCTCGATTACGAACATAGGACTCCGTCCTACGGTGTGTGGGAAACAACGTCTCATAGAAACCCACCTTCTGGATTTCTCCGGCGATCTTTATGGTAAAACCATAAAAGTTTCTCTTTGTCTAAAGATTAGAGATGAGCGGAAGTTCAATTCGCTCGATGAACTGAAGACACAGTTGGAAATGGATACACAGACAGTTAGAATGTTCTTTTCCAAGAATAGTCTAAAATGAATTTCTTTGCCCATGACTTAACAGAAATTGGAGCAAACAAATTGTATTTCTGATTAGTAGGACTTAAATTTGTCTTTAGAACATAAAAGTAGACTAATATGGACACAGGTGTACTTCGAAAACTTCCCATAGGCATTCAGGACTTTGAAAGCTTAAAAGAAGATG
>JAGHTK010000066.1 GCA_018065435.1 Candidatus Alistipes equi | reverse complement strand
TCGATTATCACGCTGAAAACACCGGCACAACAAATGGTTAAGAGCCCTGTTACCAATAAGTTTCGGGGCCTCACTTTCATTATAAAAGAACGATTTTTAATAACATTGGACTAAAATTCGAATTGAAACATTGCAATGAAGACGTTCAGTGATGTAAACATGCTCTCAAGGTTTCTTATGGTTGTGGAACTGCTCTGCGGTCCGTCGTCCTATACGATATCTCAGATCGAAAAGCGAACATCGATTCCAAGACGAACTATCTATCGCTATCTTAATGAGATGGAAAATGCTGGAATAGAACTGCGAAAAGAGAAGTCATCGTTTAGGATAGACCCATCATCCCGTTTTATAAGAAATCTTTTGAAATTCAATCTATTTAGTGAATCCGAAGCCCAACTTCTTCTAAAGATTATGGACTTTATTGATGAAGAGAATCCACTAAAGAAAAGCATTCGTGAAAAACTTCTCAGCATCTGTAACGGATTCAAAGATGAAAATTCAGACACATCCGCAAGAATAAGCGCAGAAAACATCTCACTTATTAGAGTGGCCATCAAGGAGCAGTGGCAAGTACGTTTCGAATCATACCGGGCCCAGCAAAAAGTAAAGGACTACGTAGTGGAACCTTTCTGGCTTTCGGAAGATTCAATGCAGGTATGGTGTTTTGACACGGAAGAGGGCAAAAACAAACTCTTTCTTACACGTCGCATAGGCGAAGCCGTTGTTCTTAATACACCATGGCAAAACAAAACAAAACATCGAAAAGGTTTTAAAGATGTCTTCAATATGATAGGGGATGAGCCGTTCAGAGTAAAACTTGGTCTTAACCAGAAGGCTTGCAATCTTCTTCTGGAAGAGTATCCGCTTTCGGCAAATTACATTAAAAAGGGAGACGTAGACGAATGGATATTCGATGCGAAGGTCGCATCAGTTCTAGGTGTTGGGCGCTTTGTAATAGGCATGGCTGACTGTGTAAAAGTATACTCTTCGAAAAAGTTAGTTGACTACATCATTCGCTTTAGAAAGGAGCATTTGGATAGTATTTCGCTGGATGGTGGGGTAAATACAGATTCATCAACGAAGCCCCATGTGGGACGCCCAAGAAAATACATGGAACTAAAGTCAAAGAAACAAGGCAGAAAGCAAAGTAACTCTAAAATATAGCGTTATGTTGTTTGGAACGAAGAAAAAACCACGAATCAAAAATTCTGAAGGCAAATCCATTGAACTTGACGAAAATAACAAGGAGTTCAAAAATGCCTTGGATTTGGTACTAAATACGAATGAGAGTCTCTATCTAACAGGCAAGGCAGGCTCCGGAAAGACCACATTTTTGCATTTTCTTAGGACAATGACCAGAAAGCAGACTGTTGTCCTAGCTCCGACGGGCATTGCTTCGGTCAATGCACAAGGACAAACCATACACTCCTTTTTTCACATTGCACCTTCGATATATTCTCCCGATGAGAAGCGAATGCGCTTTGATACAAAGGATGAGAAAAAAGCCTTTTTTAAGGCCTTTCCACAACGTAAGGACAAAATAGAAATGTTCAAAAAACTCGAGACGATTATCATTGATGAAGTCTCGATGGTTCGTTGCGATTTGATGGATGTGGTGGATACCATACTACGTGTCTATAGGCGTAAAAACAGCCCGTTCGGTGGAGTTCAGATGGTTTTCATAGGCGATATGTTCCAATTGCCACCCGTCGTTACATCAAACGAAAGTGAAATCCTTAGAGCGAACTATCCTACGGAATTTTTCTTCTCATCTCGAGCTGTTTCTAAGCTAAACCTAAGATATATCGAGTTGAAGAAAATTTACAGACAAAAAGACAATGACTTTATAGACATACTGAACAACATCCGTTATGGAATGGTTCTAAGGGAGGATATCGCAAAGTTGAACCAAAGGGTAAACCCTTTGGCTGATGGCAAGAAAAATAATGCGATCTTTCTTACAGCTACGAACCGCGAGGCGCAAAAAATCAATCAGGAAAGGCTGGATGCCATTCAAGAAAAGGAGTATACATTCAAAGCCAGCATTGATGGAAATGTCATGGAGAATGAATATCCAACGGATGAGACCTTAAAACTCAAATGTGGTGCCCAGGTGATTCTTCTACGAAATCATTTCGAGCAGGGCTACTTTAACGGAAAAAGCGGAGTGTTTGTTGGGGTAGAGCGTGATGAAGATGGTGAGGAATTTCTTCTTGTGGATATTACGGATAATCACTTCGGAAAAAGAACGGTATACGTTTCGCGCGATGTATGGCAAAAGACACAATACATTCTTTCTGAGGAAGGTACTATAACCGAAAAGAGCGTTGGCAGTTTCACTCAATTTCCTATAAAACTTGCGTGGGCTATAACCATCCACAAAAGCCAGGGTATGACTTTCGATAACATAATTGTAGATGCAGGCTATGCATTTGCTGCAGGACAGATCTACGTAGCCCTTTCCAGGTGCACTTCCCTTGAAGGTATAGAACTTTTACGGCCACTGAATTCCAGGGCTGTAATCTGTGACTCAAGAATTATTTCATACACATCTACAGAAACTCCGACAGCAGAAATAGAAGAAACTCTCAACGAATCAACAAAGAGCAAATGCAATTAGCGCTCGATTTGAGGCTCGTTCGAGGTTTTCAATTCTTATTGTTTACCATAGATGCTAATTGGATGAAATTTTGGCAATATTAGAATTATTTTGCCAGCTTTTCATTACTTTTTAGAGCTAATACTTTATCCACATGCCACCAATAGAAGAAAGCTTCTGGATTTGACTTTTTCAACTTATTAAGCTTGTTTGTAAGCACTTCACCTATCGCTGCATCCTTCCATTCATCAATTGGGGTAGATTCGAAGCGATGCACCTTTGTTGTATGCCTCAGCATTATTGCAGCCGTATAAGCAGCTTTAGCAGAGTCGCGTATGGCAGAATCCAGATGATATCGTTCACTAAGGATAAGTCCTCCTATTCGTTTGATTCCGCCTTGCAACAGTTTGAACTCTTCTTCGTTCTCAAAGCCACGCAGTGAGATGCAAAGCGCGGTATTGATTGCATCTTTGAGTATGTCATCTGTGGTAGCATCTTCTATTTCTCGATAACCAAGTTCTGTCTCTCCAAACTTGCGAAAAGTGTCATGTGTTAATTTGAAATCCTTGAGTCCACTTTAAAAAGTCTAAAGCCCTAAATTGCGGATTGATTTTCTTGGGATAGAAATATTACAGAAAGTGTAAAAAAATGAACGATAGTCAAGAATATGTTTGCTTATGTCATTATTTATGATTAAATTGCACATAAATAATAAGTCTAGTTGCTATGTTTAGAAAGACCGAAATGAACCCTCAGATGTCGTTGTTTGATAATCCGGCT
>JAGHTK010000129.1 GCA_018065435.1 Candidatus Alistipes equi | reverse complement strand
CGGAATGCTTGAAACTTGGATAAAAGAGGGATCTCTTGAAAGCTTTTTCAAGAAATCTGCATAATTTTGTCAAAATTTCAACCGTACAGGTGGAATTTTTTGGCCTATGTTTACGGGTCTACTGGAAATTTACGTCTAGAACACAACAACACAAATTGAGTTGTTCTATTATTTCAAAGTTTTTAGTTTCCTATCCATCGCGTCCATTAGATTGCTACACTGTTCATCACTCAGTTCAACTGACATTGACTCTGCAGCGTGTTGCTCTGCCTCTTTCTTGCTAGAACCATATCCATGGCCGGAAATAATATTGTTGATTACAACAACTGAAGAGAACTGCTGAGATTCACCCTCCTTATGTGGGAGTTCCTTGGTTCTAAAAACGAGCTTTAGATGTTGTTTTTGACACCATTCGATAAGACGACTCTTGTAATCATTATCTTGCGAAAGAAGCTCTTCAAGCGAAATGAACTCACGAAAAATACGATTAATTAGAACACGATCCGTAAAATTATAACCTTGGTCAAGGTACATGGCACCTATCATTGCTTCGAAGGCATCACCATATATATGTTTGTATGCCGTATTGGCACTGGTGCTACTTATTAGATAACGATCGAAGCCTAATTTTAGGGCAATATCATTCAATGATTGCCTAGAAACAATTCTCGAACGAAGTTTCGTCAGATCACCTTCCGAAGCACTGTTAAATTCTATGAAAAGATATTCTGAGGTAACTGATTCTATAACAGCATCACCAAGAAATTCCAAACGTTCGTTGTTGATTTCTCTGTCTTCAAAATGAACGGATTCCGAACGATGGATAAGTGCCACCTTATAAAGTTCGATATTGTTCGGAATGAAACCGAACATATCATCCACCATTCTATAGTATAGCTTATCACGCCCGAATCTTCGGCGGATTGGGCGGAGAATAAAATCAAACATTTCTTTAAGATTTAAATTTCCCCAAGATGATTGTCGAATTGTGACCACCGAAGCCAAATGTGTTGCTCATCGCAATGTCGACCGTACGATATTGCGCTTTGGAAAGGGTAAGATTCAATCGTGGATCAATCTTATCATCAAGTTGCTCAACATTAATTGTAGGAGGTACTATTCCCTTCATTATAGCCATCACACAAGCTAAAGCTTCAATAGCAGCAGTTCCGCCAAGCAGATGTCCTGTCATACTCTTCGTAGAAGATATATTCATTTTGTAAACGTGTTCGCCAAAAAGTTTACAAACGGCTTTTAGTTCCGCCAAATCTCCTAGAGGAGTTGATGTTCCATGTGCATTCAAATAGTCTACCTGCGTATGAGATATTCCAGCATCACGCAGTGCATTCTCCATCGATAGTATTGCACCTTTTCCTTCAGGATGCGGTGCTGTCATATGATATGCATCTGCAGACATTCCTCCTCCGAGAAGTTCGCAATAAATTCTAGCGCCTCTTTTAAGGGCATGTTCCAATTCCTCAATAACAAGTGCCCCAGCACCTTCAGCCAAGACAAAGCCATCACGATTCTTATCAAAAGGTCGTGAAGCATGTTCAGGATCATCATTTCTGGAACTTAAAGCCATCATGGAAGAAAAACCTCCGACGCTTGGAATACAAATTGGTGCTTCTGCTCCTCCTGTTACAATCAAGTCGGCATTGCCCATCCTAATTGTATTCATAGCATCAATGATGGCATGATTAGATGAAGAACATGCAGATGTCACGGTATAGTTAGGTCCCATAAAACCATAGCGGACCGACACCATTCCTCCGACGACATCAGAAATCATCCTTGGAATAAAATAAGGGCTGTATCGAGGTATTCTGTTACCTTCGACCCAACCCACACTTTCATCATGAAAAGTCTGCACACCGCCTATGCCCGAGCCCCATATAACACCACATCGTTCACGATTTACATCATCCGATATAGCAGCATCCTCTACAGCTTGTATAGCAGCGGCCATAGTAAAGAGCCCGTAACGGTCATATTTTCTGACATCTTTATGCTCCAAATAGAGTGTCGGATCAAAATTTTTAACCTCACACGCTATTTTCGTTCGAAAAAGAGAAGCATCAAAATGGGTTATAAGACCTGCGCCACTTACGCCCTTCTCCAGATTCTCGAAGTAATCCGTAACATTATTACCCAAAGGGTTAATAGTTCCCAACCCTGTTATGACTATCCTACGGGATTGATTCATGTCGACCTTTCTTGGTTAGTAGAAAAATGCAGGGACTGCGCAAAAGCCTCAGTCCCTGTAATGTTTTTTAGAATTATTACTTGTTTAGATGAGCAACTATATAGTCGACAGCATCACCGACTGTCGCTATTTTCTCAGCTTCCTCCTGTTCACTTTGGAAATCGAAAGCTTTTTCAAAATCCATAAGAAGTTCAACCCTATCCAATGAATCTATTCCAAGTGATGTAAATGTTGCATCGAGCGTTATATCTGAAGCCTTGATACCTTGCTTCTCTGCGATAATTTTGGTAACCTGTTCTGCGACCTGTTGTTGAATTTCAGCCATAATCACAAATTTAATTTGACAATAATATATTTTTTCTATTTTTTATTTCAATTAGCGATACATTTTAAGTACCGACAACACGCAAAGTTAATATATTTTCCTTAATTTTGGCATACTACATAAAAAATTCGAATGGAAGATTCCTTCGATACAAAAAAACTTATAACCATGAATTTGTTGCTTATATCCAATTCGACAATGGCTGGCGGTGAGTACCTAAGTTACCCTATGCCTCAGATAAAGAAACACCTAGAGGGAATCAAAGAAATAGTATTTGTTCCATATGCTGCAGTTACGTTTTCATACGCAGATTACGAGAAAAAAGTTCAGAACAGATTCAACGAGATAGGTGTCAAAGTACACTCTATACACCGCTCAAAGGAACCAAGAAAAATGATTCTCAATGCTCAGGCCATCTGTGTAGGCGGAGGAAACACCTTTGCTCTTATCAAGAAGATGCAGGAACAGGGACTTTTGGAACCGATTCTAAGAAAAATTAAAAGTGATGTGCCATATCTAGGATGGTCGGCTGGAAGCAACGTATGCTGTCCTACAATATCTACAACAAATGACATGCCAATTGTTCAGCCTCTATCGTTCAAAGCTATAGGAGCAATTAAGTTTCAGATAAATCCACACTACCTTGATGCTAATCCAGAAGGACATGCAGGAGAGACGAGGGAACAGCGAATATTGGAATACATAAAGGCAAATCCAAAGAAATGGGTCGTAGGACTTAGAGAAGGATGTATGCTCAAAATCCAAAACGGAAGAATCCACCTTATTGGAGAAAAAACTATGCGCCTTTTCAAATATGGAACCGTAACGAGGGAACTTGGAAAGGATGACGATTTAAGTTTTCTTTTATAACATTGCACCAGCAAAACAAAAAGATTATTTTTGCGCGGTTTAAAACGATAGAAAAATGCTGATTTATGATTTAGGTATTGTTTTGATGGAGCTTGGAATAAAACTTGCCGCACCATTTAACGAAAAAGCACGTTTATGGGTAGAAGGCAGGAAAAATCTTCTAAGGACAATGGCCGAAAAGGTAGATTCATCCGCAGAAGCAATATGGATTCACGCCGCTTCACTGGGCGAATTTGAACAGGCTAGACCTATCATCGAAGCTCTACGAAAAGAAAAACCCGAAACTAAAATTTTAGTAACTTTCTATTCTCCTTCAGGATACGAAATACGCAAGAACTATAAAGAAGCAGACTACGTTTTCTACCTGCCTTCCGATAGAATAAATAACGTTAGAAAATTTTTAGATATTGTAAAACCGTCGACAGCTATCTTTATAAAGTACGAATTCTGGTTGAACTACCTTAAGGAACTAGCCAAGAGAAACATTCGGACTTTTATTGTATCATCAATTTTCCGTCGCAACTCCATATTTTTCAAAACATGGGGATACGCATGGCGAAATGCGCTCAATGCATTTGAGACGATCTTTGTTCAAAACAACAATTCAAAGGAACTCCTTAAAGAGTTGGGATTTGACAATGTAGTAGTAGCAAACGACACGCGTTTTGATCGTGTAGAACAAATCTACAGACAGGCCAAGGTTCTGCCGAAATTAGAAGCGTTCAAACAGGACAAAAGACTCTTTGTTGCAGGTTCTACATGGCAACCCGACGAGGAACTCCTGCAAGAACTTATCAATCTAAATCCAGGCATAAAATTCGTTATCGCTCCGCACGAAATGGATGAAGAGCGTATTAAGCGAATAATAGAGCGGACGAAGGGAGGTGCCGTAAGATACACCTTGGCACAAGACGAGGAACTGAAAAGAAATCAAGTACTCATAATAGATACAATAGGAATTCTATCGTCTATCTACAGATATGCCGAATGGTCCTACATAGGTGGTGGATTTGGTGTAGGAATTCACAACACGCTGGAAGCTGCAACATTCGCTCTACCGATTGCGTTCGGACCTAATTATCACAAGTTCAAAGAAGCTAAGGATCTCATAGCGATCAATGCTGCCTGCTCTATTAAGAATATGGCAGAACTTGAAAAGTGGTTCTTACCTCTTAGAGATGATGAAAACAAACGCAAAGAAGCAGCACGCCGTGCACGCGAATACACTGCATCGCATCAAGGAGCAACAAAAATAATTACAAAGGTTATCCTATCGAAAGAAGAAGAGAAATAGCAACAGAGTATCTATCTATTTGCCCAGCCCCACTGTCAGACTTTCCCGTTTTTCGCATCTTCCGCACCGCGAAGGATTTGCGAACGCATCCTGAGCATCATCTTCATCTTCTTTACCGAGCCCGTCAGCAGGTAAGCCAAAGCCAATAAGTATGCTTTTCTGTTTTTTGTCCTTTCTTCACTTAAAACACGTTGTTGCTGAGCGCGGCTCTCACAGCGCAATATTTTGCTCACGCCAACACCATAAGAAAGTTTGTCAAAATACTCAAGCGTAAGTTTGTCTTTTGAAATATGATGGTATATTGCGGCCTTTGGAATGTAGTACAATCTTTCTCCGAGATTACGTATACGACTAAACATTTCTGTTTCTTCGCCTCCTAAGAGTTGTTCACCATTTCGGCCTAGCGATGTGTTAAATTTGCCATAGATAGTAAAGACTTCACGATTGAATATCATATTACCTCCGGCAGGTATCATATTACGTGGAAAAGTCTTCGTACCCGATGGAAGCTGAATCGGATTTGCAATCATCTTCTCTGGAAACTTGGTAAGCCATGATGGACGCTTATGCTCATATTTAGCAATAACTGGTCCTCCGGCGGCGAAAGCCGCATCACGACCAAAGAAGTCAAGCACTGATGCAATATAGCCATCGCAAAGTGTTTCATCGTCATCGATAAAAGCAATATAATCTCCTACGGATGAATCTATTCCACAGTTTCGAGCTTCTGAAAGACCCTGTTTTGCACAGAAAACCATCTTAAAATCCAGATGCGGATATTTTTCCACGAAAGCCTTGAATTTAAGTTCCGTGTCATCTGAAGAGTTGTTATTCACAACAACGCACTCCCAAGAGGAACTTTTCGAGGACTGTCCCGCAACAGATTCCAGGCATCTAATAAGTCTTTCTGATCTATTGTATGTCGCTATAACTATTGATAATTTCATTTCGCTTTTTTTAAGAATCATCTCTTCCAAGTTTTCTATTCGAGCTCTATGCTATCCTTAATTTCACCTTTTTCATTAATAACGTTGATTTTAAGATTTTTCGGCGAAACGCTACAAACAAGAATAGTTTTATTGGAATTAACTATTATTGGAAAACAAGTCTTTACATCCTTGTCTTTTTTTACGTATTTATGCATATGACCACAAAGCATAACCGAAGGAGAGGCACTCCTTAAAAGAGGCATAAATTTTTCTTCGATTTCCTTGTTCCCATGCCAACCCCCGAAAGGAGGAACATGGCCTACAATAACACGATGACGAGCCTTGAGATACATCTCGCTTTTGAGCACTCCTTCGAGCCACTTTGCCTGGCGAGACCTATATTGGTCATAGAGATTTATATCCCAGTATTCGATATCACTATCAGGTTTATCTTCTCCCGTATCCAAAACCACGAAGCAAGTATCTCCCCAACGAAAAGCATAATATATAGCCTCAGCATATGGTGAAAAATAGCTCTTAAAAGATGGAGCCAAAACGCCTCTGGTTTCATGGTTCCCTCTGGTGTAATACATTGGTTTTTCGGATGCAAAAAGTCTTATGGCATCTGTCATAAAACCTTCGAAAACGGTCTGCTCTGAATCAAATATTGAGACCATGTCTCCGTTAAATATTACCAGATCCAGTGAATCAAGGCCTGCAGCCGAAAGAAGTGTCTCCATTCGCTTTGAATTCCCATGGATATCATTTACCATCGCAAAGCGAAAAGTAGAAATATCTTTGGAAGGTGTCGTAAAGGACAGAGGAGCATGCCTGTAGACCTTGGTTGATGCGACATTGCCGTAGTACACTTTATTTTTTTCTCTTGAGGTCACGTGGCGAGAAAAGACACGATAATCGTAACGTGTACCTGGTTTTAGATCGGTTACTTGCACGCGATGTATCTTTGAAACATTCTTGATGCCGTTCTGTGCATCAAAGAACTGTGGTCTCTTTTCATAGTAGAAGTGATTGCCGTCATGCGGTGCAATTTCCACCCATCCAACAGACTCCAGACTTGATTTCCACACAATCGTCACCTCCGTATCGGAAAGATTTTGTAGATACGGTTGAATTTCGATGCTTATTTTTTCCTGTGCATAAGAGTATCCGACAGAAACAAAGACGCATATAAGTGCAAATACGATTTTTTTCATGCTCCTGGGAAAATCAATTAATATACAATTCCTTTTAAGCGTATGAAAGGAAGCTTCTCCTTAGCAAACTTACCGACTTCATCGAAACGATCACAACACATGGCATCGCATCCTAGTGCTGCGCCCAAAAAGAAATCGCTCTTTGTACTGCCAGGCCACAGGGAAACAATCATGCCCAGTTTGTGTGCAAGTTTTATGACACGTCTTGTCGTTCCGTCCATTTTGCATCCAACACGCATTATACCCATATCATAGGCTTCCATCAATATGTCAGCCGAGCAAGGCTTTGACTTGAGCATCATTAGAATGGCTTCTGGATGACGACGCTTCATAGTTTGAAGTGCTCGTTTATCGAACGAAGTAAAAAGGTACTCTGAAGTTGGATGCCTTTTAGCCATTGCCATCTTGTAAAGTTTGTCACACAGTTCATCAAGCATGGCCTGAGTATAAAGCTCCGGAACAGTCTTAATTTCAAATTCAACATACATACCCTCCTTGTCTTCTAGAAAATCTACAAGTTCCTGGCAGAATGCAAGTGGTTGACCACCTTTAGTTTTGATTTTGCGAAGTTCCTCATCTGTAAGATTCTCCGTCTGCTTGTCTATTCCAGTGGTTCTGTAGAGAGACTCGTCATGTGAAAGAATCAACGAGCCATCCTTCGTTAGACGGACATCTGTTTCGTATCCACGAGCGCCCTTACGATAGCTCTCCTTAAAGGCATACATAGTATTTTCATTATCCTTATACTCAAATCGGGAACCTCTATGGGCAAAGAACTGAATAACATGGTCCTGCTCAAGCTGTGCAAAGGCAGTAATGAATACAAAAACAAATACGAGAGATGTAATACTCCTCCTGAAAAAAGCGCTCATAAAAACTAAATTTGAAAATAATGGTATAAAGGTACCTAAAATAGCTGTAAAAGGAGTAATTTATTTAACCTTTTTATGAAATTTGCATCATAATAAACGAAACAACACTTAAAAATTTAATGTATGAAACGCATATTAATCATTGTTATTGCTATTATTGGTATTGCATTTGTCAGTGCACAAAGCAATATCGTAGGACCAAAGCCTTTCGGCATTCTTCGAGGCATACCAACTAGCAAATTAGACAAAAAGACTCTTGTCGGTGCCCTTGTAACTGTTACGGATGAATGGAACAAGAAACTTAAATTTCAGCAAAAGGTATCAGAAGGTGGATTTGAAATGCGCATTCCATATGGTGGATATATCCTTACCATCGAAATGGAAGGTTATGATGGATACAAGCTTGAAATAGACATTGATAGTGAAGAAACTGATTTAGGTTTTATGAGAATCCTTACAAAGGAACAGGCCGAAGCAAAAATTCAGAAGAGAATTGAAAAAATAAAGAATAGATAAGAAGCTGTCCAAATAGGTTATTTTGGTTATTTTGTGAAGAAGACGGTATCAAAAAGCCGTCTTCTTTTTTTATCAAAATCCCAGCCTTCTTGTAGAATCTTTTTCATACACTTACAGCCATTATTCATTTCGCCACCAGGCAACGCCATAAAACAGATTTTCAAAAACTATCAAAACTGGTTGCATCCGTTGAAGCGATATAGTAATTTTGGGGCTTGACTTAAAAAAATAATGAAACCTGTAAATTCTTTTAGATGTCTAATGATTGGAGTCGCATGCTTATTTTTTGCGACACCTATAGTCACAGCTGAAGAACACCTAATCATCGATTCTGACTCGATGGTTAACATGCAGGTAATTCAGATAACGGCAATAAAACAAGGATTGAACCTAAGCAAAGAAGCCGTATCGTCAACAACGCTCTCAAAAAAGGATATCGATATTTTCCGTGTTGGTAGCATAAAACAAATATTAACACAGGCTCCGAATTTCTACATTCCAGATTATGGTTCCAGAATGACATCCGCAATCTATGTTAGAGGCCTCGGCTCTAGAATGGAAAACACGGCTACAGGTATGAATGTAGACAACGTTCCAATATGCGACAAAAGTCTGTTCGATATGCAGATGCCTGATATAGAGAAAATTGAAATAATTCGCGGCCCACAATCTCAGCTATATGGGCGCAACTCCATGAGTGGCATCGTCAACGTATATACAACATCGCCTCTTTCGTATCAGGGAGCTAGAATACATGGCGAATACTCTTCACGTAATTCATTTCGTGTAGGAGCTGCGGCATATGCAAAATATACCAAGTATTTCGGAGCAAGTGTAGCTGCTGAATTTTCCAAACAAGGTGCATTTTTCAAGAACACGTTCCTCGGCCGCGGAATCGACAACGAACGCAATACATACTGTCGTCTAAAGGGGGAATACCTTAAAAACAACTTCAAGCTCTCGAACATCCTTTCATTTTCCATCTTAAATCAGGGAGGATACCCATACAGATACGAAGGGAACCTTACAAACGAAGAAAAACACCCAGAACTTGTCTCCAAGATTAGTTACAACGAAGAATCCACTTACGACAGAAAAGGTATCACCTACGGATGCATCGTAGAGAAGAAGTGGGATAAAATGATTCTTGGCGGAGTCCTTTCGTACCAGTATCTGGATGATAAGATGCATATGGACAACGATTTTCTTCCATACGACTACTTTATAATGGAACAAAACAGGCGCCTACATGATATTAATGTAGAAGCAATGCTACGTTCCTCTAAAAGAAGTCGGTATGAATGGATTGTTGGATGCTCCGCTTTTCTAAGACACACAACAATTGACGCTCCCGTCACCTTCAAAGCTAGCGGAATTGATGAACTGATTCTTCGAAACATCAACTTATACGGAGGATATGACGGAGAGTATAGATGGGGAAAAGTCAACGGAGAAGGTTCCGAAGAATTACCACTCGTAAATTATTTCAAAACAAGAACGCTTGGATATGCCGCATATCACACATCTACGCTAAAACTAGGTGCCGTAAAACTTTCATGTGGTATTCGCATTGATGCCGAAACGGCCCGTATGAAATACGACAACATTGTTAATAGTTACTATACTGCATTCCCTTCTCAGGAAGGAAAACCACCTACGGAAGTAAACCTTCTTATCCAGGATGAAGATGTGCTAGATAAGTCTTTTGTACAATTTCTTCCAAAATTTTCAATCACATACGAACTGGGTGAAGGAAAACGTAATATGCTCTATGCAACCATATCAAAAGGTTTCAAACCAGGTGGTTTCAATACACAAATGTTTTCCGAAGTACTAGAAAGAAAGGTTAAGAACAAAATGGGTCTTTCCACTCCTTTGGAGATAGATAAGATCATTTCATATAAGCCTGAAAAAAGCTGGACCTATGAAATAGGTGGACATTTTGAAACCAAAAACAGAAAACTCACCGCAAATTTATCGCTCTTCTATATAAAGTGTACCGACCAGCAGTTGACTATCTTTCCACAAGGACAGACAACGGGACGAATGACCACGAATGCTGGTGAAACCCGTAGCTTTGGATGCGAGGCGTCCATCTTAGTAAGACCGATTTCAAGATTTGAAGCAAGTCTTAATTACGGATACACCAATGCAACATTTACAAAGTTCATTTCCGGCAAAAATGATTGGAGCGGGAAACGTGTTCCGTACGCACCCTGCAATACCTTCTCGGGGATTCTTTCCTACGTACATCCTGTGAAAGGCAACGTATTAAATAATATTACACTATCTTTGCGCTACAGCGGTGCGGGACGTATATTCTGGAACGAAAGCAACACCTCTTCTCAGTCCTTTTACTCACTTATGGATTTTACAGTGAGATTTGGACTTGGAAATATGTCTTTGGATATATGGGCTCAAAATCTGCTGGGCACTAAGTATGATGTCTTCTACTTTGAATCTATGGGAAACAAATTTATGCAGAGCGGAAGACCTCGTACATTCGGTATTAGAATTAATTTTAAGTTTTTAGAAAAATGAAAAAAATTATCATTGCCCTAATTGCCATGTTGCTTGCTATATCATGCATCAACAAGGCAAATGACAACAAATGGGAGAAAACAATGGACGGCATCTTCCGCACCACTTGTATAGATGACCCATCCATTGAGCCATTCACTTCTGACGGCGAGGTAACTATTGATATGAACTTTGACAAGAACAATTCTGTCAACTTTATTCTGTCTGGAGTAAAATTCTCTCCAATGATGCCCGCAATTAATTTTGCATTAGCCAACATACCATACACCGTAATTGATGATAACGGCACGTGGGCCTTCGATGTAAAGCAGATTGTACCATACGTTGGAGGCGTTCCAAGAGAAGACTATACGCTTGAACAGTTCAAAGGTCAAATGACAAGCAATACGTTGTCTCTAGATTTTAACATTACAACTCACGGAAATACATACAGCGTAAGATTTACGCACGATAAAACAGAAGAATAACCATGATTCTAAAGGAATACATACCATATATCGAAGAGCTTATCGAACTTGCTATTAAAGAAGATATTGGCGATGGCGATCATACATCACTTTCGTGCATTCCATCCCAAGAACGTGGACGCATGAAACTACTTTGCAAGCAAGACGGCATAATTGCAGGAATTGAAGTTGCAAAAATGGTATTTCAACGCCTTGATTCGAAAATCAACTTTGAACAGATCTTATCGGACGGAGACAGATGTCATACAGGTGAAATTGCCTTCTATGTAGAGGGCCGAATGCTGACTCTTCTACAGGCTGAAAGAATAGTCCTTAATATTATGCAGCGTATGAGTGGCGTTGCAACGCAAACCGCAGTCTATGCTGATAAAATCCGTGATTTAAAGACAAAGGTGCTTGACACTCGCAAAACAACTCCAGGTATGCGTATGCTTGACAAACTTGCTGTCAAAATTGGTGGAGGTGAGAACCATCGTATCGGGCTTTTTGACATGATATTGCTTAAAGACAATCACATCGATTTTGCAGGAGGTATCAAAAATGCCATAACTGGTGCCAAAAAATATCTAAAAGAACATGGTAAAGATATCCCGATTGAGTGTGAAATTCGCTCTTTGGAAGACATTGACCTTGTTTTCGAGGCTGGAGGTGTAGACCGCATAATGTTTGACAACTTCTCCGTAGAAATGACCAGAGAAGCTGTAAAGCGCGTTGGTTCCAGGGCTCAGACCGAATCTAGCGGAGGTATAACACTCGAGACACTGAGAGATTACGCTCTATGTGGAGTGGATTTCATCTCAGTTGGTGCACTTACCCATCAAATTAAGTCTTTGGACATGTCACTCAAAGCGTGCAAATAAATGAATTGCACCTGTAGAAATATTGCAATCTCTCTATGGCGCATAGTATGGGTATATGTAATATTGTGCCTTACACGAATTGCATTTGTTCTCTACAATCATGAAGCATTTCTACCTCTATCGTCAAATGAAATTCCAAGGCTAATTCTTGGAGCTCTCAGATTTGACTCCATATCCGTAGCCTATGCACTCTCCGTTTGGGCCGTATTTAGTTTTCTTCCAACGCCACTAATTGGAAAGAAATGGTATCAAGACGTCCTTTTTTGGCTTTATGCCATATCGGTTTTCTTTTTAGTTATTTGTCTCAACCTAAGTGATGCTGTCTACTTTAAGTACACAGGGAAAAGAATCACTGCTGAAGAACTATTCTTTGCAAAAAATTCCAACTCTATATTCCTTATAGTAAAGTTTCTATTAGAGAACTGGTATATGGTTCTCTACGGATTACTGCTTACGTGGCTTATTAGACTTGGATACATACCTAAGAAAAAATATAAAGTAACTAACTCAAAAAAAATCTTTTATGGTTGTGGAAGCCTGACGCTTGTTCTAGCCACACTTTTGGCATTGGTTGCTATACGTGGAGGTCTTAGTCGCATGGCACGTCCAACAGCATTGCCTTACGCTGCAAAGTTTGTTACGAATTCTCAAAAGGCCGCAATCGTTCTAAGCAATCCATTCTGTCTAATTAGAACGATAGGAAGCGAAGAGCATATTGATGTACCCACATACCTGAGCCAAAACGAGGCGGAAAGTATTTTTACTCCATACCACTACCCTTCTAAGCGCGTAATGGAGAAGCAAAATGTCGTTATATTCATTATGGAAAGTATGTCCGCAGAGCATTCAAAGTTTCTCCGGCCAGAGCTATATTCCAATGAAGAAAAAGGCTTTACACCATTTTTAGACTCACTGATGGAAAGCGCAATGACATTTCGTCATATGTATGCCAATGGCAAACGCTCCATACAAGCCATGCCTACCATACTTGCATCAATTCCTTCGATGAAAGAGCCCTTTATGCTCATGCAGGAATCTATTGGCAAAAACGAAGCTATAGGCACACTTCTCAAAAAAGAGGGATACTCCACATCGTTCTTCTGCGGTTCGGAAAACGGAAGTATGGGATTCGATGCATATGCCGTATCAGCAGGATATGACCACTATTTCAGCATGGACGATTATCTTCAGAAAAAATCAAAAGATGATTTTGATGGATATTGGGGAATTTGGGATGATCGCTTCATGGACTATATGGGAGAGTATTTAGATACGGTTCGTGAGCCATTCCTTTCGACAATGTTTACGATTTCTTCTCATCATCCGTTTGTCGTTCCTAAATATGCTCAAGACAAGGTTCAAAAAGGATATACCAAAATTCATCCGTGCGTGTCTTATGTAGATTGGGCATTTAGTGAATTCTTTAGAAAATATGGCCAGAGTAAGTGGTTCCAAAATACGCTTTTCGTATTTGTTGCGGACCATGTCTCAAGTGAAAAATATGCAGAAGACACAAACTACAATCCAGAGGATTTTCACATAATCTCGTTCATCTACTCTCCAAAAGGGACTATCAAAGAACAAATAGGTGTAGCGTGCTCACAAATTGACATCATGCCTACCCTATTGGGAGTCCTTTCGTATCCGCATCCATACTTTGCTTTCGGCAAAGACAGGAGCAAGCCCGACAGTACGAAAGATGGGCTGTGCATCGTGTATGACAATGCATTCAAGGCATTTTCAAATGATTACATCTTTTATTTCTCAGATGGGAAAGTAGAACATGTATACTCCGTGACAGACTATTCTGCAAAAAATGATCTGATTGATAGCGTAGACTACGCAACAGTACAAAAGAAAATTCAAGCCTTCCTGCAACAATATTACCAACATCTAAAAGATATGGACTATATGGTTTGCACGAACTGAATTACCAACTCGACTTTTGATTTATCAACAAATAGACGACATCACTATAAAAAAGTTAGGGCCCAAATGCTTCATCGTTGACATTCGTCAGAATCTACCAATGCTAAAGTTGAATATATTACTAAAGGTCTTATGATAGCCCGAACTATCGTTCGATGTAACGATAAGCGTACTTACAATACCAAAAGCTGAAAAGAAATAAGTTACTTTTCAGCTTTCGATACGAAATTGTTACCAAAGTTTCATCTTTACACTCTTGCGACCAGCAAGGCAATCGATAAAATCAAGTTCCGTTCCTTTCTTGATGGTTACCTGAATGGCTTTTCGAGGATAGAATATTACAGGATTCATATGATCCCCAAAGAGCGTACGGAAACAAATATCTGTATTATTTTGCACCTCAACAAGTCCCTTCTTTTCATTAATAACACGCAATGTAAGAGATTTACTTATTAACTGTTTGATAAGTTCGGCATCTCCGGCAAGAGTATTGTTAAAAAGGGCAAGCATACGTCCAGCGAACATTGCCTCACGAACAGATTCAATCGTATATTCCTTTGCAAATACCAAAGTCATAGGACGAATATGGTCGTTGTATGTAATGCGGATTGGACGATGAGAGTCTGAATTAGCCACCATTGGAATCTTAAATTCGTCATACCAATCCAAAACCTTTGGATACCACTCAGCACTATTGAAGATTTCAACCGAATGAATTCTATGTTCCTTTATCATCTGCTTGTGGAAATCAGGCATGTCACAAATTTTATCTGGCCATCCTGGGTGGTTCCACTGTATGAATGCATGCTGTTTTTCAGCAGCTTCGAAATCACTCATTTCAGTTGCACGGTTAGGGATGCGATGTCCGTTGGCATCCCTCATCTCGTTTCCATCCTTATCCCACATAAAACGCTCCTCACAAAAAACATTGCAGTCATTCAAGAAAAGCATGTTCATATGTCCAAATGGCTTCGAACGAGTTATTTCTATTCCCTTTACTACCAAAAGACCAAGTTTCTTTCCTTGCTTAATTGCTCTATCTTGAACAAGATTGTGATCAAAACGTTTAATTCCCGGACTCTTGTGTACACCTATATGTTCCGATACGCATACAACATCCAGTCCGTCACACCAAGCTTCGTTCACTCTTCCTTCAGGTGAAACCTGTGCATCGGCAAACATAGTGTGCATGTGAAAATCGCACTTCAAGGTTTTGTATCCATCAATGTCTGGAATCAAAATAAGATTGCGTAGCAATTCATTGTAACATGGAACGACCATTCTGTCATCCGAATTCTGTGGGCGTTCTTCAGCGTATAACTGGCTAAAAAACAGTGCCGCAATGGCAATCAGTAAAATTTTTTTCATATCTAAATGGATTTTCTTTCAAGTAAAACAAACGAAAACGGATGCGGGAAATCCGCCCCGCACGGAAAGTCCTCTCTGGATAGTTCCCTAAAGAGATTTCTATCGAATGAAGGAAAGTAAGTATCACCATCAAAAGTGTGATGCACCTCGGTTAAGTAAATTCTCTGTGCCAGATGCAATGTCTGTGCATATATCTGGGCACCACCTATTACAAAAATTTCATCCTGATTCGCATCTTCCAAAGCCTCATCAAGACTCTGTACAACCCTACATCCATCTATGTTAGTTATTTTGGTTGATACAACGACATTTTCTCTTCCTGGAAGTGGACGTCCAATAGATTCGAAAGTCTTTCGGCCCATTACAATTCTATGTCCCATTGTCAAGACCTTAAAACGGCGTAAGTCCTCCGAAATGTGCCACAGAAGCGCATTGGAAGAGCCAATAACTCCGTTGTTCCCTACTGCTACAATAATGGAAATCATACTAGAATGACATTGGTGCCTTTATGGCTGGATATGGGTCATAACCCACAAGTTCAAAATCTTCGAATGTAAAATCAAATAGGTTCTTTCTCTGTGGATTCAGCTTCATTACAGGGAGTGAACGAGGTGTTCTTGATAACTGCTCTGAAACTTGATCCATATGATTAAGATATATATGCGCATCACCCAACGTGTGGATAAATTCTCCTGGCTTTAGACCCGTAACCTGAGCCATCATTTGTGTAAGAAGCGCATAGGAAGCGATGTTGAATGGAACACCTAAGAACGTGTCTGCACTTCGTTGGTAAAGAAGACACGAAAGCTTTCCCTGTGCTACATAAAACTGGAATAGAGCATGACAAGGAGGCAAAGCCATACTTTCTATGTCAGCCACATTCCATGCTGAAACTATTATGCGGCGAGATGTCGGGTTCTTGCGAATCGTTTCACAGGCCTCCGTTATCTGGTCAACCACCTCTCCCGAAGGTTTTGGCCATGAGCGCCACTGGTATCCATACACATGGTTCAAATCACCAAATTTATATCCATCTATTGGAGAATCTAGGCCCTCTATGGAAGATGCAAGAAAGTCATCCATTCCAAGAGGTAAAACACCATGTCTTACACAGAGTTCGTTGTAGTAACGGTATGCATCATTGTCCCAAATGTGGACACCATTCGAAAGAAGATATCCTATATTCGTATCCCCTTTAAGAAACCAAAGCAATTCATAAATAATTCCCTTGAGAAAGACCTTCTTTGTCGTAAGAAGCGGGAATCCCTGACTAAGGTCAAAGCGCATCTGATGTCCAAAGACACTTTTGGTGCCTGTTCCTGTACGGTCTTCACGTACGACGCCCTCCGATGAAATACGCTTGAGCAAATCTAGATACTGCTGCATAGTTACATTCGTTTTAATTCAAAATTACCGTTAGAATCCAGTTCTATCCAGTTTGGGGCATTATGCCACGAGTCCAAAAAGAGGAGCCTTCGTCCAAAAAGAGTCTCATCGCAAAACTGGTGCATATGTCCAAATATAAAACAGTCTATATCCTTGTGTGTAGAAGCGTATTGCTGCGCATACTCTTCAAGACTTCGTAAGCACTTGCGACGATGCAATTCGCTATCACCCTCTATTACGTGAGATTTGCGAGATTTTCCACTCCACCATGTACCAAAGCCAATGGCGAGATCTGGATGGACAAACCAGTGAAAGAGGAACCTCGCAATTTTTGAACGGAAAAATCCATTCATCAGTCTAAGCATCGGGGCATGTCCGATATTCATATTATCCCCATGTGCAAGATAGATTTTGTGCCCACCAATGGAAAGAATCTGCGGTGTAGTATGTTGTTCAATGCCACACTCTTTCTGAAGGTAATTCCATATCCACATATCATGGTTCCCAGTAAGAAAAACCACCTTCACCCCAGAGTCTACAAAAGATGCAAGACGAGAAAGAACCCTCACAAATCCCTTCGGAACGACATGATGGTATTCAAACCAGAAGTCAAACATATCCCCGGCTATGTAGAGTGCTTCGGCAGTAGAACGTATCGAGTCTAGCCACGAAACAAAAGCTTGCTCAACAGACTTTCGCTCAGAGATTGAGCCCGCGCCAAGGTGTATGTCCGACACGAAATAAACCATTGTTACAAAAGCTGTTGAAGTTTCTTTTCAAGTGCGGCGCCATATAAATTTTTAGCAACTATTGAACCATTTCGGTCTATCAGATAGTTGGCCGGAACATTCTTTACGTTGTACACACCCACCATTGGAGAACGAGCGCCCTTAAAATCACACACAGAAATCCATGGCAAATGTTGTTCCTGAACTGCAGTAATCCAAACCGACTTCAGAGTATCAACCGATACCTGGTAGACGCTGAAGCCACTGCTATGATATTTGTTGTAGATTTCTTTCAGGTCTGCATTCAAAGCATTGCTATTACCTATTTCTGCGGACCAGAAATCAACAAGTATCACATCACCATCAAGCGATGACAATTCAATTTCATTGCCATACATATCCGCAGCCTTTAAGTTAGGATAAGACCTTTCTTCAATAGAGTGCAAAAGTGAAACGCGTGCCTCCATTCTTGCCACATCATTTCTAAGCGTAATGAGGAAAGGCGATGTAGGATAGACCTCCTGGATAGCATCGGCCACTGTTCTAAAATATATCACATCACTATCAGCACTCGATAAGAACTTTTCCCCCGGCAGGCGCTGGTAAAGAGCATATACTGCAGCTATACAACCCTTATTTTCGATAATGAAGGAGATCTGTTTACGTTTCAGATCTCTATAAAGGCTATTGTATTCGCGCGCCACGTTTCCGCGTGCATCACCTTCGCTAATTGCATATTCTGCCATTTTCTCGTTAAGACGTTCCGCACCGAGCACATATTCAAGATTGAACTTGCGCAATAACTCAGATTCGTGGGAACCACTTACCGTATAATGAGCCATAACGGAACCGATGGCTGATAGTTCAACACTTTCGCCTTCGAGCAAAAGCAAAGGAATACGTTCATTGTTGTAAACAACGTTATAAAGGGATGGAGTCTTACCCACACCCTGTATCTCAAATCGATAAGCCCCGCTTTCATCCAGTTTGATTGAATCAACTAGAATTTGGTTTGAAAGTTGTACATGTTCTAGATATACCATATTGGCACTCAAGCCTACAAATTTACCGGATACAACAACTTCTTTTTTTGTGCAGGCCGCAAACGTAGCGACAAGCAGTATCGAAACGATCAGAAACTTTTTCATTTTCTTGAAACTGTAAAACAAATCTAAAGCGACTATCTGTTTTTCTGTGATTTTGCATGAAATGATCGCTTCTTCTGAGAAGGTGTTGCCTTATGTGAAATCGAGCGTTTCATACTAATTTGGAATTCATTTTCATCTCCTTGCGTGGCATCGATCTTGTATCCAAGCTTTTCAACATCATTTACAATACTTTCACGTGTCGGAAAATCCTGATTAAACTCATAACTCTTCACAGCCATATATTTCATGATATCTTCCATCTGCTTAGCAGTCTTTTGAGAATCATTCTCTTTGGAGATGCGTTCAATGAAATGCTGTACGTATTTACCATAGTGCTTGAACCTTATACCATGTTGGTTGTAATCAAGCTTGCGAGGCACGACCGTCAAATCAGCACGTGATGGAAGAGGATACGGACTATCGACATCGAGTTCGAAATCGGACATAATAAAAAGGTGGTCCCAAAGTTTGTGATTGATATCAGCCGTATCGCGCAGAAGCGGATTAATATTGCCCATTACAGCAATTACAGCCTTGGCCTGTTGTGTACGTTCTTCTTTTGTTGGGAGTTGCAATAGAGTTTCAACCATTTCCTGTATGTGGCGTCCATATTCAGGCAAAAAAAGTTTTGCTCTAGTGTAGTTGTAGTTTTTTTTCATAAAAATCGAAAATTTCGGATGCTCGTAAGCACCTAAAGCACGTCGAATTATGCGCTAAATTTGAACAAAAATAATATATTTTGCCATATTTTTTCATGATTTTGCCTTCCGAGTTCAATTGCAAGAGCAATTTTTATAAATCATTCTCTTTTTATTCCACAACCAAAAATCGAAAAAGCACAAACATAGCATAGTATTTTTCAGAAAAGAGTGTGACGCAAAAATATTGAAAGAGATAAAAATGATACCCTACCAGGTCAAACAACTCTGAAGAATTTCCTCAGGACTATCAACAATTTTTGATGTTGTACTCTCTTCCAGAGCTTTTCTTCCAACAAATCCCCAACTTACAAGAATGGAACGTACCCCGGCCGCTTGAGCCGTTCTATAGTCCACCATAGAGTCTCCAACCATACATACATTCTGCAAAGAGACACCTGCCAGTTGGGCCAGATGAATAATCATATGAGGATCTGGCTTGAGCTTAAAAGCGGATTCTGAGCCTAGAACGCCTACGAAATCAAACAATGGAAAGAAGTGTTGTATCAGGCGGTCAACTCCGCTTTGGAACTTGTTTGAAGCAACAGCAAGCAAAAAACCTTCCTTACGCAAATTTTGGAGCAATTCCGAAATTCCTTCATAAGGTTTCGTGTGAACATATATATTTTCGTAGTAATACGGCATGAAAATACTTCTGGCCTCAAGGATATTTTCTTTCGAACGCATATTTTCGGGCATTGCCCGCTCTAGAAGTTTTGAAATTCCTCCACCAACCATGCCTTGGTATTGCATAAGAGTATGGAGTGGCATATCCATTACGCGTAGAGTATAATCAACCGCAGCTGCAAGATCCATAATTGTATCAAGCAATGTACCGTCTAGGTCAAATATGATAAGTTTTTTAGTCATTTATCCCAAAGTTAACCTTTTTTTTATACTTTTGCTTAAGAAATGGCCCCGTAGTTCAACGGATAGAACGGAAGTTTCCTAAACGTAAAGATATCCAAAAAATGACTATTTGGAATGAACTTCGGGGATATAGTGAAAAAAAATTGATTGAAAAAAACGTAAGGCTCTGTAGTTCAACGGATAGAATAGTGGTTTCCTAAACCATAGATAGCAGTTCGATTCTGCTCGGAGCTACTTAAACGGCTTGCTGAATCTCCAGTAAGCCGTCTTTCTTTCCGCACTTTCAGCAAAATACAGCTATATTTGCGGTAAAAAGTTCTACAATTATTCTACAGAGTTATGGCAACCTTTAAGGCTGAGGTGTACGCTCACCAGAAAAAAGCGGACGGAACCTGGAATATCAAAATCCGTGTCATCCACAACCAGCGGAAGAAATATATATCCACAAGCTGGTATGTGGGCAAAGAAGATTTGACACGCAACCTGAAACTGAAAAACCAGACCTACATAGACTACACGGATGAGCTTATTAAATCTTACAGGAAAATTTGTGATCGTAAAGGGGAGGCTCTGAAAGGTATGAGTGTGGAGGATGTGGTGAAGCTTCTGAAGGACGGGGAACAATCGCCGGTGGAGAACTTCGATTTGGATATAGTGGCTTTCGGACGTGAGCACGTAGCAAAACTTAAAGCGGCCGGGCACAATGGGAATGCCCGAAGTTACGAAGTAGCAATCAACAATCTGGTGAAGTTTGTAGGTAGAGAACGTGTCAGCGTAAAGGAGATTACATCCCGTTTCGTAAGGGACTGGGTGACGTGGATAGATGCACAACCGGCACCAAAAAATAAGAAGAAAGGTACCAGGGCGAAGAGCCTGTATCCGTCACAACTCAGGGCAATACACAATCTGGCAAAGAAAGAGTACAACGATGAGGACACAGGCGTTATCAAGATTCCTCTGTCTCCTTTCAGAGATTTGCCAAAGGTGGAGCCGGCAAGAAAGAGAGCTTTGACGGCTGAGCAGCTGCTTTCGATCCGAGACTTGAAGGACACGTTAATATATCAGAACGGACAGAACAGATATAATCTGGCAAAGGATGTGTTTGTGATGAGCTTCCTGCTGATCGGTATGAATGAGGCGGACCTGTACGAGTGCAGCGACTGCAAAGGCGGGCGTATCACCTATCAGCGTGTCAAGACCAGAAACCGGCGAAGCGACAAGGCAGAGATATCCGTAAAGATTGAGCCAGAGTTGGAACCTTACATGGAGAAGTACAAAGATCCGACCGGAGAAAGGGTATTCAAGTTCTACAAGATGTATTCAAATGTGGGCACGTTCACCAATGCTCTGAATAAGGGGCTTAAGGTTATAGGCAAGTCTCTGGGAATAGATGATCTGGAGTTCTATTCTGCAAGACATACATGGGCAACCATAGCGGCAAATGATGCGGAGGTGGATAAGTACACTGTTCATACCGCCCTGAATCACGTGGACGAAAAAATGAAAGTCACTGACACGTACATAAAGAAGTCCTGGAAGCCGATTGATAAGGCAAACAGAAAAGTCCTGGACTACCTGAAAACGTGCAAGCCTTGCACACGCACGTGCGCATTACGATCAGAATAAAGGGGTGTGTGGAAAAGGAGAGGAAAGAAAGGGAATGAAATTGCCTCACTCCCTTTTTGCTTAAGCAAAATCAATGTTCTCTGTCAAACATCTTGCCATATCCGGTAAGGAGCCAGCGTGCCGAAACGCCAAATTCACGAACCATAGGCTGTAGCCAGGAGACCTGAAACCAGCCACGGTTTAGATCCTTCCGTTGTGCTATCAGATTTCTCCTGTCTATATCATAGAGCCGACAATACGTATTCACTCCACGTATGGTCCCTGTCTCTATCAGAGCATCCAGCCCTTGATAGAAACGCTCTATAATCTGTTTACTCACCTCTGTAGTCATTATTCCAGCATCTGAAATTTGAGTTCTCTTACGTCAGTGCTGAGTTTCTCGAGTTCGATATCCGATTCTCCCATCACGTGGGCTTTCGTGATCTCTTTTGCCAGCAGCACCTGTGCTGCTTCGACTGCCTCTTTTTTGAGGTTTCCCTGTAGAGCTTGCTTATAAAGCTCCAGGACGATTCTGTAGAACTGTTCCATATAATTTATCCTTTTGTTGCTTTTCGTGCTAAAATGAGCCAATTCTGTGCGAAAATGGGCCAATTCTGTGCAAAATAGGCCTATTTCTGTTTCTTTTGAGTTTTTCTTTTTAGTGGCAAAATCTTGCTTTCTTCTGAATTTAACCTGCGTTCAACTTTTTGAACATCTTCAGCAGGAGATAATGATTCTGGGACAATTCCCCTTTTTATTAAAATGTCCCGAACCGCAGCATTGTTATCTACATGCTCTTTTGTAATAGAAGGAACACCGTACAAGTTTTTCTGTTCAACATTGACCGTGGTAATTTCAGCGGCAAAATCTTTTGCTTTGATAGAAATGGTCGGCAAAAAATCTGCAAGTGCTCTTTTGTCTTTCCCTCCAAATTTCCGCTTTAGTGCAAGTGTGTCCATATGAAATAGCGCAAAATCACCTCTGTTCCGAATTACAGCAAAGCCATTAGAATCTACACCATGCTCGTACGCCACTTTTGAAAAATTTTTCTCGGTTTCTGCTAATTTGTGGCGAGCTTGTACTCTTTCAAATTCCTTAATACGTTTTTCAACGAGTTCTGCGACTCTTGTCTGGACTGCAAAATAACTTTGAGCAAACGCAATCTCGGGCTTTCTCGGGTCACCATTTTGGGCAATGAGGTAGCATGCATAGCGGGTCAGCATATAGTCCTGGATTTCTCTTTCAGAACCCGAGCCAAGATTGACCATTTTATTGACGTCAATAAAATGATTAAAACACTCTTGTTCTGCGCTTTGGCAAGATACCTTCGCTTTGTCAATCACTTTGCTGAAGTTTTGCCACAAGGTATATCCCAATAATGGGCATAGTTCTCTTGCACTCCAGCATTCAATACCTTCGTATTCGCACGCAAGTGATTCAAACTTGATAAATAAATTCTTTATCTCTTCTGCTTTCATTTTATTCACTCTTCTCTTGTTGGTATGGATGGATGTTTGGCAAGGAACATGTCTCTAAGATGGAGACTCAGAACAAAGCATACATCCTTCATGGTTATAGTGTATTTCTTTGAATCAATTTCCCAATCAGGACAATTGTAAACCCATTGTTTCAGGTGATTAAAGATGCTCATGTAAGAGTTTGACAGAAGTACTTCGTAAGCTTTATTCTCAACATCCAATGCCGTTTCGGGATTGTCTTTTTCCATAAGTTTTATGAAGAAATCTCCGTTGTCGGCAAGCATCTTCTCACCTCCGCATTCTTCAAAAAGCTTTACTCCCATTTCATTTAATTGACTTGGGCTGTGCTTAAGAGAAAAAGCCGTTGCTGTTGAAATATCCTTTATCGATAGTATTGTTATGACTCTCGTCATATTCGACTCAAGTGAGCCGAGCCTGTCTTCATGCTTAGTAAGTATATCTATTATCTTATCCTGCTTCTTATCTATGTCAGAAAACTTGTTCTCAAAGTTCTTTAGTATACTGTCATATCCCTTGAATGCAGTCTCGTGCTCCTTGCATGGGAGCTCTGCGATCTTCTTCTCTATCTGCACTTCCACCTTTCGGAGGTCATCCTCATGCTTTGCACATGGAAGCGAATCAACTTTCTTGTTGACTCCTTTAATCTTTTCAAAGTATACCCATGCAACAAACCATACAACGTAAGTAGTTAAGATGGCAATTGAAAAATATATAAAGCCATCTGAAAAATGTTCGCTTATCCATTTAATTACTGTTTGCATAATTTTCGTTTTGATAATTCTGCGCCTTTAATGTGGTGAAATCAGACCACCTTAAATTCGTTCTCCCTTCCACAAATTTACCCACTTTCGGCAACAAATCATTTCTTTTCAATTATTGATATTAAACGATCTATCTGCTCCTGGCTCTTGCTGATCTGTTCCTGGCTTTTCGTGAGCTGCTTGCTCTGTTCCAGAATTACCTCCAGAAATTTCTCTGAACTATCCTTTGTGACCTTGACAGTCTTTCCATTGATATTGTCTCCGTTCTGGTTATGCTGCACAACCTGTGAACCATTTTTAAGCATTGTCCCCTCCCCTGTCAGGAGCCAGTTAATGTTAAGATCAGGGTAAACTTCTGTAAGTTTTTCCCTTACACCATCCCTGAGTGTATTGCCTGGCTTCGATGCCCAGCCGTTGCTTTTCTCTATTGATTGCTCAAAGGCTCTTTGTGTGATGTTCAGATAGTCCACAAATTCTAATAGGCGATCTTTTAATGTTCTATTGTTCATTTTTGCTGAATTTAATTCTAATTGATAATCAATAACTTAACTAATCGGACACAAAATCCACTGAAAATAATTCAGTAAACTATTGCACAATTAGAATTAAATTCAGTATCTTTGTATCAAGTTTCACCATTGAGTGCGACAAAGTTAATAAAAAATGTGTTTATCAAACCTATGCAAGGAGTAAAGAAAAATAGATTCAGAGAGATCTATGACAGCCTACCTGCCAGGCAGGAGGTGGCACCAAAATCTGACTGGGTGAATGAAATCGCTGAGATTACCAAGTCTCACCCCACAACAGTGCGTGCATGGTTATATGGAGCACAGAAGCCTGATGCTCTTAAGACCAGCATTCTATCTAAGCACCTCGGTATCCCTGAGGATGAGCTATTCAGCTAATCATTAAAAGTGTAACGTTATGAAAAAGATTATCAATTTTCTCAAAAGATTCAACTGGCAGCAAGCAAAAAAGGTACATGCGGAAACCATAGCGAATCTTCTGCTAATGATTTATTGTTATTCCTTCACCATAACGAGCATAATCGCTTTGTTCTATGGTATATGGTGGCAACTTTTCTTCGGAGCCCTTATGTTTCTCTTTGGGACAATATGTCTAAACGACCCATTCAGAGACCACGAAAGCGTCTTGGATTATTTACACAGAGTATTTACAAAGTAGACTATGGTATATCTGGAGCTGTACGAACTAAAGAATCTCTGCATGGGCATGGCAGAGTTGGGCGCGGCGAACTATGTGAAGAACACTGCCCCCGTGAAGGATGTGCTTTCTCAGAGGGAGGCTTACATGTGTTTCGGTGAGACGAGAGTTAAGAGGTGGCTGAATAGTGGGCTGGTGACGGCTCAGAGAGCTGGTGCCAGCCGAAACAGCAAGAGGTTGTACAGCAGAGCCGAGCTTATGGCGGCAAGTAATAGTGAGAAACTCAACTTAATCATAAACAAATAAAACAAATGAAACAGATTATTCTACAGAGATTAACCCTTGTAAATTTCAAGGGTATCCGTTCACTGGTGATAGATTTTGATCCGGTACAGACCTATATCTGTGGTGAGAACGGCACAGGAAAGACAACGGTGTTTGACGCTTTCTGCTGGTGTTTATTCGGTAAGGACAGCCTGAACAGGTCAGACAGCAATTTCAACATCAAGACTCTTGATGAAAACGGAAGTCCTATCCTCAAACAGGAGCACAGTGTTACCTGTGTGCTGCTTGTGGACGGCAATAAGGTGGAGCTTCAGAGGAAGTATTGTGAGGTATGGACAAAACCCAGAGGGACCACAGAGGAGACGCTGACGAACCACAAGACAGAGTTCTACATCAATGACGTGAAGCAGAGCACCAAAAAGGATTACGATGCCGAGATAGACGCCATAATCCCTGAGGACGTGTTCAAGATGATTACGAATCCCCTGTTCTTCACAGGTCTCCGTCCGGAGGTCCAGAAAGATATGCTTCTGGAAATGGCAGGGACGGTGAGTGATGATGAGGTGGCAGCGCTGAAGCCTGAATATCTGTCACTGCTGGCTCAGTTGCAAGGCAGACCGCTGACAACATTCCTCAAAGAGGTGTCAGCCAGGAAGCGTGCGATCAAGGATGAGCTTTCAACCATACCAGCCAGCATAGAGACAGCTCAGAGAATCCGTCCTGGCTGAGGACTGGAAAGCCCTGGAACAGGAGCTGAAAGACAAAAAGGCAAAGGTGGCTGAGATAGATGCTCAGATAGCCGATAAGAACCAGCTGGCAGAAGCTGAGTTCCAGAGAAAGTACAATATCCAGAAGCAGATCAGCGACAAACAGCTGGAGCTGTCACGGAGGCAGAGCGAACTGAGGATCCAGGCTGAGAGTTCCGTTTCAAAGGCACAGCAGGAAGTCAAGGATCTGGATTACAAGTGCACATCACTTGTACGTGGAATGGAGAATATCAACAGGAAGATTTCTGACAGACAGAATCAACTTGACAGCCTGAATCAGAGGCTTGTGGCAAAACGCCAGGAGTTCAAGGATAAGAACGCTGAACAGCTTACTTTCCCTGAGGGTGCTTTCGTT
>JAGHTK010000092.1 GCA_018065435.1 Candidatus Alistipes equi | reverse complement strand
GCTACACTCAGATAGAGATGCCTACAAGGATTAACAACAAAGAAAAGTTTGGTCAGGCGTACACTGATGAACTGATTTTCAAAAAATCTATCGAAAAGTGTGATGATTGGACGAAGTTCTTAAGACTTCTTTCGATATGCTTATCATACCAAAATGAATTTAGGCACAACGACTACGGAAAAAAACCTGCTAAGTAGTTACTATTTGTCCACCTTAAAATCCATATTTTGGAAAAAATAGTAGACTGATATTTGATGTATGGAAATGTTTAGCAAATCTTGATGCTTCCACTCTTAACTCCAATATTTTAACAAGACAAGCAGAAGAACGATGAAAAAGACTAAATTCAAATTTGCCTTTCACAACGCACTATAAAGGGATTATAAAGAGGCTTTGAAAGTTGCCTCTATATAAAAATGGCATGAAAATCTTAAAAGATTTCGAACTACAGAAGTTGTTCCATGGATCTGCTACCGCACGTAGCACTACTATCTTAGTACGAATTTTTCAATTTCTTCGACCTGAGCCTTGAATATGCTGTCGGTATCCATGAGATTCTGGATTGTTTTGCATGAGTGCAGAACAGTTGCATGGTTGCGGTTACCGATTGCTGCGCCGATGGAAACGAGCGGCGCCTTTGTATGACCCTTGGCAAGATACATTGCAAGTTGTCGTGCAATAGCAATCTCTCTACGTCTGTCTTCGGACTTGAGTTGTTCGACCGTCACGTTCATATGCTCGCAGACTATATCGATTATATGGTCTATTGTAATCTCCTTCTGAAAAGGAAGAACGTATACCTTTAGAACCTCCTTTGCAAGAGTGATGGAAATTTTTCTATTGCAGAAGGATGTATGAGCAATAAGTGAAGCAACGGCACCTTCTATCTCACGGACATTTTCATTGATATGGTCCGCAAGATAATACGTAACATCATCCGGAATTTCAACCTTACGTTGTGCGGCCTTTGCACGAATGATCTTTACTTTGGTCTCCATATCAGGAGCTTTGATGCAAGCTGAAAGTCCCCACTTGAAACGTGTCAGAAGACGTTCTGAAATGTCCTGCAACTCAACCGGAGGTTTATCGGAAATTAGCACCAGCTGCTTTCCGGTCATCTGTAAGTGGTTGAATATGTTAAAAAAGGCATTCTGCGTTCCTGGTTTTCCGGCTAGTTCCTGAATATCATCCAAAATAAGAACATCAACGGATTGATAGAAATGTATAAAATCCGGAACTTCCTTGTTTATGTTTGCGGACTGGTACTGCGTCTGAAATATATTCATCGGCACATACAAAACCTGCAACTCAGGATGACGTTGTAAAATTTCGTTTCCGATTGCCTGAGCTACGTGCGTTTTTCCAAGTCCGGAGTCACCATAAATGTATAGCGGGTTGAAAGGAGTCTTGTTTCCCGGAGTGATTGCGACAGACATACTTGCCGAACGAGCCAATCGGTTGCACTCACCCTCTATGAAATTCGAAAAGCAGTAGTTAGGATTCAGGTTCGGGTTGATGCATACTTTCTTTATACCAGGTATAATGTACGGATTCGATTTGTTGATATCCGATGCCGTAGGATTTCCTATACGATATGCAGTATTTTCCATATAAGTCTTGTCTTGATATATGGAATCAGATTTCGGTACTGCATAGGAAAGCGCTGTATCTTTACCGAACATTTTAGCTATTAATGGACGCAGTACGGTGATGTAGCTTGACTCGATTTTTCTGACGAATTCACGATCTGGTACACGCAAGCGCAACCTTGTCCCATCGTACTCAATTGGAACAATCGGTAGAAACCATTTATTGAACTCTTCAGGGGACGTCTGATTCCTAATTTGACTCAGACAACTCTGCCAAGCATCATTGTATGAAATATCGCCGGTTTGCATCTGCTTAATGTTCAGCTTGTTATGTTGTAATGTTTGTTAATTGCTTGATTTTGAATCAATTACAGAAGCAATTCTGTTTTTAATTCAACATTGCAAATGTGTGAATAAAATTATGGAAAAAAAATTGTGATATGTATTGCGAATGAAAAATGTTTTGCTATGAAAATTTTACCCATTTCTTTTAACTTATTGACTTATAAAGTGCTTAAGAAATGACGAAAAAAATTTTTTTTGATGGATTTTAAAAAAAATTTCATGTCAACATCAATACAAAGGTAGTGCTTTTTTACTTCATAAAAATGCCTATTCTTCTTCGTTGTTCTTTATATGATTTTGACGTTTTTTCATTCACTTAGTATTTTCCATACAACATTCTTATATATATCTGCTTTTTTTATTAGTCCGTCTTTTTTCAACGATTGTGGTGATATATTCGATTTTTAAGTTAGACGTATTTTTATTATCTTTGATTTATGTGCATCCTTTTCTGATAGAAAGGATACTTGTTTGCAACAAATTAAAAATTCTATAAAAGACATGGATGAAAATGTTATGAAGAAAGCCCGTATTTGGCTTTCTGAAGAGTATGACGAAACAACACGTCAGCAAGTAAAAAATCTTATTGACAATGACCCTAAGGGACTCGTTGAAAGTTTTTACAAGAATCTAGAGTTTGGGACAGGAGGTCTTCGTGGAATTATGGGCCCTGGTACAAACAGAATGAATGTCTACACTGTAGGATTTGCAACTCAGGGTCTTGCAAACTACTTGAAGACTTGTTTTAGCGGTGAAAAAATCCGCGTGGCTATCTCGCATGACTCAAGAAACAATTCTAGAAAATTTGCTGAGCATGTCGCAGATATCTTCGCATCGAACGGATTTGAGGTCTATCTTTTTGATGATTTGCGTCCTACACCGGAGCTCTCCTTTGCAATAAGGGAACTTAAATGCCATTCTGGAGTTATGGTTACTGCTTCACACAATCCGAAGGAGTACAATGGTTACAAGGCTTACTGGAGCGACGGAAGTCAGGTTACTTCCCCACATGATGTAAACATTATCAAGGAAGTGGAAAAGGTTACGGAAGTAAAGCAGGTTCTTACTGGACTTAATCCTGAAAATATTCATATTCTGGGTGAAGATTTCGACGAGAAGTACCTATCCGCAATTAAAGCTTTACAACTTTCACCGAAGAGTGTTGAGAAGAATGCTGACATGAAAATTGTCTATACCCCACTCCATGGCGCCGGTGTAAGACTCACTCCTGCATCGCTTAGAAATTTCGGATTTAAGAATATAACTATTGTTCCGGAACAAGCAGTTCTTGATGGAAACTTCCCTACGGTTGTATCTCCTAATCCTGAGAATATGGAAGCTATGACCATGGCCATCAACCTTGCCAAGAAGATTGATGCAGAACTTGTAATGGCTACAGACCCTGATTCTGACCGCGTAGCATTGGCCCTTAGAATTAAGCAAGGTGAATATGTACTTTTGAATGGTAATCAGACTCTGATTCTTCTTATGTGTTATCAACTTACATGTTGGGCAGAAAACAACAAGATTAAGGAGGGTGACTATGTCGTAAAGACAATCGTAACTTCTATGATGCCAGAGGCTGTGGCAAAGAATTATGGTGTTAAGTGCTACAACTGCCTTACGGGCTTTAAATACATCGCAAAAATCATCCGCGAACATGAGGGAAAGAACTCCTACATCGGAGGAGGTGAGGAATCATTCGGTTACCTTGCAGGATCATACGTTCGTGATAAGGATGGTGTATCAGCATGCTCTATGGCAGCAGAAGCTGCTGCTTGGTGTCGCGATACGAAGGGTATGACTCTTTATGAATGGCTTCAGGACCTATATGTGAAGTATGGATTCTTCCGCGAGGCTCTGGTTAACGTTGTAAGAGAAGGTAAGGAAGGTGCTGCAGAAATCCAGCAGATGATGGCTTCTTTCCGCGAGAATCCTCCAAAGTCATTGCTTGGTTCTTCGGTACGCGAAGTTTATGATTATACTACCCTGGAAGTGCTCGATACGAAGACAGGTATAAGAAAAGCAATCGAGGGAATAGATGATAAGAGCAATGTTCTCCAGTGGATTACAGAGGATGGAACGAAGGTCTCTGTACGTCCTTCGGGAACGGAACCTAAAATTAAGTTCTATTTCGGTGTTAAGGCTAATTTGAACTCCGTATCGGAATTCCAAGAAACAGAACAACTTCTTGACAAGAAGATTGATGAGCTGAAGAAGGAGCTCCATCTTGCATAGAAAGAACCTAATTAAGATTGCTTAAAGGCGACCGAAAAGTGTAAAACTACGGTCGCTTTTTTGCAAATATATTGTAAACGAATCTTGTTTTTTTTGTTTGTTAAAAAAAGTTCGTGTTTGCATTGTAGCTTTGGTCACGAACAACCCAGTTGCATAAACCCATTGTGGTAAAAACTGCGTAAATCACTGAGACACACATATAATTTATTCAGTTTGAAGAAAAGGATTGGAATGAATGCGAAGTCGTATACTCTCTGTGGCAAAAAACTGAATAACACTTGCTTGAGTGGAATTCGAGGAATAGGACTCACGTTACAAAAAATTCTTATTGTTCTTAATCGTTGAGGATTCTAATGACACTTCTCAGCAATCAACAAGCCAATCGTACGCTGGAACAATGTTGATTATGTAGCCATTTATTTCAATCTGCTCTTGATTGTGTCGAGTAATCAGCGTAAGTTTTTTACATCTTGTTTTTTTAGCTCCTAGAATCAGCCCTTTTATTTCTCTTTTGCGTGTGGTTGTCGATGTAATGTCATAACATACCTGTATAACCTCAATGACGCTATTGCATTCACAAATCAAGAAATCTGCTTCTCCATTTTGTTCCTTCAGGTAAAATATATTTTGATTCAAAGGTTTTGTACGCCTTAGAAGTTCAATATATACAACAGTTTCTAAGCGGTAACCGAGATTTTCACCGATAAAAGCATCTTTTCGATTATTCATCAATGCCACATCAATTGGATAGGCTTTTCTACTACTGATTCTTACTTTACTTTTAGTAGACCATCGTTTACAAATTGAAATTAAATATGCTTTTTCAGCATAATTAACATAGCTCTCTGCCGTATGATTCGATCGTATATCGAATATTTTTGCAAGTTCATCGTATGTTATTTCTGATGGAACGACGTTGAGTATGTGGTTTATCATTGAGTTCAATGTAGCCTTATACTTGACCTTATTTCTTTTAACTATGTCGATGTTGATTATTCTGCTTACGAGTGTGTCGATGTATTGACCAACATTTTTCTCTACTAGCAATTCCGGAAAACCTCCTTTTTTTAGATACACATCAAATAAAGCAAGCCTTGCCGCTTTGTTTAACGTGGTTTTTGAAGATACATTGACCTTGTGATATTCACAATATTCCTTAAAAGAAAATGGATATAGGGGTATTTCCATACTTCTTCCGTTTAGATGTGAAGCAAGTTCTCCACTGAGAAGTTTTGCATTGCTTCCAGTTATAATTATATGCAAGCCTCTTCTCAATAATCTGTTTACGAAAAGATGCCACCCATCAACATCCTGAGGCTCGTCCATAAACAGATATTTGAAATCTCCATATACTTTGTTCAAGACAAGCAATACATTGTTCAAATCGGCTGATATGATGTTTTGAAATCGTTCATCATCGAAGTTTACATATGCGAACTGTAATTTTGACTTTGTCAATGCGTTGTAGCACAATACAGATTTTCCGCTTCGTCGAACGCCTATGGCTACTTGTGCCATTTTGCTAGAAAGATTTATCTCGTTTTCTTCACGTCTTGTGCAGAAACATTGCTCTTTCATCGCATTGAGTTCCTCCATTTGTTCTTCAACAATGGTCTCTATCACACTCAAATCTAACATAACTAACTAATGTAATTCTAGAGTAAAGTTAACGAATTTTAGTCTGCGAACTGCAATAATTATTTAAAAACAGTCATATTAACTGCAATAATTTATATGTTTACGACATGCCAACTGCAATAATTTATAAATTTGCGATACTATGAGATTGAAATGTGAGAACTCAAGTACTTATTTTCTTGTCTTATAGCCAGCGTAATTATCTATCCATCCGTATGCTATGTGAAATGGGCTATCGTCTTTCGAAGTCTTCTTTGATAGACTATTAACGGCATCTTTTATGCTCATGCCCGATTTTTTGATATACTTCAGTTCATGATAGCAGTCAAACGAGCCGAAAAGAATTTCATCTTTTCTTCCGCATGCGATGTTTCCTTTGGAAGGAATTAGTGTCCGACGCCCGTTTTCGTTGCGCCCTTGCAAAAGGAAGAGTATATCACCAGCTTTTTTTGCTTTACGGTAATTGTACGCAAGATCTTCCTCTTCATACAATGCAAGCATCGACAAAAGTCCTAGGCCATTTTGCGTTGAGGATACTCCGGTATTGAAGTACAACACCAATTCAACGGATTCAAACTCAGTTGCAAAGTAGAAATCCGATGAAGAGTCACCGAATGCTGCAATTGGTTTTTGCCCGTTGTAATATGGAGCTATGCTTTGGATAATGCATGAAACCTTTTGTTCGCTACGAGGTTGTGCGTCAAAACGATAAATACCTTTTTGCCATGTTCCATCCGGATTTGCAATGTATTCATATCCCCTTTGGTAAAATCCCAAATCGAGTTTTCCTTTTTCGTCGTAAGACATGTTGGTGCCTATTATTCCTGTGCAGAAGTTATGTAATTCGAAGTAATCGATAGCAGCCATTACGTGTTCAGCATGTGATGCAGAACAAACCCATATGTCAATTCCATTCTCTTTAAGGGCCTTCCAGAGTTCTTTTACCTCTTGTGTAACACTAATTCCAAAGGATACCATGGCTTGTTTTTCTGAGGATCTGCGTTTCAAAGTTCCAGGCGTTTTCCACAAATGCTCTTCGGTATCAAGTTGTCCAAATTGTTGACAGACCCTATATGCTAGCTCATAGCACTCTTCTGGAGTGAATAGTCTTTGCATAAGAAAAGTGATGGCACTTTTGATTTGTGAACGCTCATCACGTCTTACATCTATAAAAAATGCTTTGAGCCTGGCTGAAAAATCTTTCCAAACATCATCGCCATGCATACTCTCTAATTTAGTTGCAAGAACTCCAGTCTTATGGAATGGTCCATATTTCTCATAGAGAATACGATAGTCTTCTGAAATGTCTGCAATCTCATTTGGATAGTACTTGCCAAGATGGAAATTTAGCATCTCGGTAAATTCATTAGGCAACATTTCAAAAGCCATCAGAAATATCTGGTAAAGCTCAACCTGCTGTTGTATGTCGCCTATAGAGACTGTGTTATCAAAATCAAATACAACGTATCGGCCTTGATTACGGTTCTCTTTCATAAAATCGTTCAATGATTTTTTTACGCGTGGCTTCCACCCGTTCATTTCAAGTTGAACGGCTTTCTGGCACGATAAAAATAAAGCGAAAGATAGTGACAGAAGTGTCAGAATGATGTTTCGAAATGTTCTAGTCATATAGCTATGATACTACTTTGTTCTTTTAATTCTAAATACGGAACCTTCCGTAAGTGTTATATAAACATCTCCGTTTTGATCCTTGGAAAAGGCATTAACGGCGCTATTGCCAAGCGTCGCATACGCTTTACGCTCTGATGTTTTTATATCCACAATAGCCACCTCTCCATCGCATGAGGAGAAAAATGCATCATTTCCACTTACAAGTACCGGACATGGAGTGTGGTCATATTTCCATCCTAAATCGGTGCACCAAACTTCCTGGAAGGAATCCTTTCCAGCATCGAATGCAATTCCTTCACCTTTCATGGTCTTAGACAAAAAGAGTGAACCATCTTCAGAGATACCCGTGGATTCGCGTACCTTTCTTTCTCCTGTACGGTAGAGTACCTTTCCATCTGTAAGATTAAAAACAGTTATCTTATTATCCGGAGCTACAATCATTACGCGTCCGTTTGATATTCTTGGTACGACATTTCCAGGAGCACGGAACTTGCTTGGCCTTCCGTTATTCCAACTCCAAACCTTTCTTCCTGTAAGTTTGTTTATACAGTACAGGTTGCGATCCCACGCGCCGAATACGACAAAGTCTTCACATACAGCGGATGCTCCCCATACCTGACCTTCATCCGCAAAGCGGAAAGTCCAAACAGGTTCTCCCTTTTTCGGATCAATCTTGATTAACATTCCCTGGCCTCCCATATAGAGATACCCATCGGCGTAGGTCGACACTCCACAACAACGTTTATATGCTTCTAGTTTCCAGAGACGTTTTCCAGTTTTCGCATCTAGCGCTACGATTCCCTTATCCAATGTTCCAAATACTACCCTATCCTCACATATGGTTGGTGTTGAATATATTGGTGCTTTGAATTTTACAGTCCAAAGACGCCTCTTTTCCTTTGCATCAAATGCTACAGCCTCCGAGGCATCGTTTCCGTAGTAAACAATTCCATCTTTTACAGCAACACCTCCATGGATAAGCTCTCCTTTATTTATGATACACTCTGCCTGGATATCCTCAGGATGTGCCACACGCTCCGTTGGAATGCCCTTTAATCCACTTACGAAGGAATCCTCCTTAAAGTGAACCTTGCGGAAAAGTTCTTTCTTCTCTCCTAAGACTTTATTGTAGACCGATACAGAATCTCCCTTCAATTCAAGAAGTGTATAACCAAAGTCATCCTTGCGTTTTACATATAGGGCACGGCACGTAATTGAAGGACATACGTTCTGATTTCTTAGGTTCATATTATGATAATGCCCGTTGATGGTAAAGATAACATTGTACTTCTGATAGAGTTCCATAAGATGCCCACGGTTTGTAACCTCCTTTGATAATGGATAATGGGTTGCAACGATAATTTTCTTGTTGCGGTATTTCTCAAGGGAACGTTCAATGAAGGAGTAAGTCCTTAAAGGAATTGTTTGCTTTCCCATCTTTACGTAAGGTCCTGCGGCATATGAAATGAATGCATAGTCTCCTATTGAGAATGCATCATGGTCCTTGCGAGAGAAATATTTTTCGAAGGTTGAGTATCCACTCTCACTCCAAGTTGTTTCGTGGTTTCCTGATGTTAAGAGTGTGCGGTGACGAATACGACGAAGTTTCTTAGAAACATTTTCAAGTTCCTTGTCTAGACCAAAATTCGTAATGTCACCATCGATAACAACTAAATCCAGTTTGTCGTTGTTAATTTCATCAATGGCAATGTCTATTTTCTTGTCATTCGCATTTCCTGGAGTTACATGCAAATCCGTTAAAACTGCAATGCGGAAAGTCTTTTCCGCACCCTGGAGCGCTACTACAAAAAGAAGTAGCGTAAAAAGAATGATGACGCGTTTCACAATGTTATCTAATTTACTTAAGTTTCGTTGGACGATTTTCGAGGCATAAATTCTTATTAGAAATCTATCATAAATTATTGCACTTTTAATATGTACAAGATATTTTATACCTGCCTTAATAACCCCTTTTTAGAGCTTGTCGTTAACTTCAATGTATCTCTCTATGAGACATGTGTGCTTCTTTGTTCTCTTGTTGTAGTTGATACCAACTAAAAGCAAATTGTCAGTGTATTCAAGTACTTTACCTTTATACTCCTTACGATGAATTTGCTCAATAGCACTGTCTGCTTTTTTGTCGTATTTCAGCTCAACAATCAAGG
>JAGHTK010000013.1 GCA_018065435.1 Candidatus Alistipes equi | reverse complement strand
AGTCCAATGCCCTCAACTAATCTGCCAACAAGAACCGAATGCTTTTTGTGGCGCTGTGTTTCTTTATTGTAGGTGTAAGTGTATTTATAAAGATAATACCTGCCACCAATGGCGTGTATCTCTGTACCTGGTTCATTAAATTTCAAAGTCCACTCCGGAAGAGTCTTTTTTGTATTTTGCTGTTTCATATCCGCATTTCAAATTTAGTTTTACAATACGGATACAAAAATATTAACAAAAAATCTATCTGTCAAGTATTTACCTAAAAAATCAACAGATAGATATATTTTTCAATTGATTTATAGCACTTTACGCTTAGCGTTTAGATTGTTTATACGCTTGATAGATGAGCTGATGCTATTTTGCAAGCTCTGCCTCCGGAGTAGGTCTGTTATCTGGTCTGCCATTCATACCTGGTCCACGATGACCTCTGCCTCCTCTTTTTTCTGCAAGGAATATTTTTGCCAACTGGTCAGGATTTAAGTATTTCTTGAAGACCTTCATGTATTCACGCTTGATATTTACAATATCAGCCTCAGCATCCAACTGTGCCTTTACCAAAAATACTGCGGTTTTGTCATCAATATCCTTTCCTTTGTATTCGTCTAGAAGATTCTTTAGCTCCTTATTTACATTGTTGCTCTCTCTCTTGTACTGCTGATAAATAGGTGCGAATTTTTCGGCCTGTTCACGGTCGAGTCCCAAATCCGTTTTTAACTGTTCGTACAAGCGCTCTTGACGTTGTTGGCGCATTTTTTCTTTTTCTTGTGCAGATCTGCCAGGACCTCCCGGTGGAGGTTGCATCTGACCGAATGCCATGCTTGAAAGCATTATGGCGCAGAGAATAATTACTATACGTTTCATAGTCGAATGATTTAAGTTTGTCCTATGACAAATTTACCAAAAAAGTTTGCCTTTTGTTATCTGCAAATGGTCATTTAACCCTGTCAATTATACGTTTCGCCCGAGCTTAATTGATTTTGACACATCTTACCTGGCAAGCATTTGCTCTGCGTAGTGGATAACCCATATTGAACTTGTTGATGGAGCGCGTCGTTGTAAGGTCAAAATACATGCAGCTGCCGTATGCGTCTTTCGTATCAGAAGTCCAGTAATATCCTTCCCAAGGTTCTGGAGTGTATGGGTACTTTTCTGTATTGTAGTTCATGTTGACAATCGTTCCCGTATAGTAGGAGTGGAATCCTCCTGCAAGGAAGAAGTGCCGTTGTTGTGATTCGTCTTCAAGCCACCATCCATACTGCTTACGTGCCGTATCAAGTGATTTTGTGTCTTCATCCGAAGGAAGTGTCAAACATTTCAAATCGTTGACAGAAGGAACTTTCCAACCATATGGACATGGATCGTTTTCGCTCTTGGCGTTGCCCCACAACGTGTTATCCGTCTTATACATCCAGTCACCGGTCGATTTCTCATCTTCATCGATGGCCTTATTGAGAATAAATGTGCACGGATTTTCTCTTGCGAACTGAACCGTTCCGGTTTCAATGTCCATTTCGTCGAATGTTATGTATGTTACACTGCCTGTTCCTGAAAATAAAGAGCAGTCATATCCTCCTTCGCAGTTATAGTAGTATGGTCTTGGGAATGGATCTTTTCGTCCCCATTGGTAATATAGTCCGTAGGAAGCAAGAATACGTTCTGTGTTACTATATTCACCCGAGTGGTTGTCCATAGCTCCAAGATTGAATTTCATGAATGTCTTTGAGTTAGAGTACTGCTCACACATAACCTCCGGAGTATGTTCTTTTCTTAGAACCCATATATGCCATGACCAAAGAACGTTTCCATAGACATCTTCAGCTGCTATCAGAGCATTTCCTTCAGGTACGGCTGGTTTGCCATCATAGAGGACTTCTTCTTCATCATCGTTGCGCTCAACATCTATAAAGAACGAAGCCTTCTTTCCGTCATCCGTAAGTGTAAGACTCTCGATGATTCCTGACTTGTCCTGCCAAAGTAGTTCCATATGCTGGACGTCCTTCAGTTCTCTTCCCATACCATCTTTTGTTATATCAAGATAGTAGACCGATTCCGCATCAGAGCAAACGTAACAATTGGCATATTTTTTTCCACCATCGTGTAAATCGACATAGCTATTTCCGACGATATGAAACGTCAGGATATAACTGGAAATTGCACCTTTGACGGATGTGGCTGTAATGGTAGCATTACCTTTTTTAAGAAGCGTTCTAACAGCTTCATCAACAGGATCCTTTGGTGGGGTAACCGTTACCGTTAAGTTCTCTTCGTCCACAACACATGTCCATCCTTGCGTAACTTCTGTTACGGCAACACTTAAAACCTTGTCCTGTACGTAACTTACACTTTGAGGCGTATCTCCCCATTTGAAGAACATCGTTGTGCGTGAAAAAAGAAGTGATGGATCATCCTTCTTTGAACAGGATAATATGAATGCGCATGTAAAAAGAACAAGTAGAAATATCTTATTTTTCATTTCAGATTCGTTTTTCTCTTTGCAAATATATTAAAAAAATGGGAGCAGTGCCACTCATTATCTTTTCCTTCTATCTTCACTTGAGTTTTACATTGTAATCTACGCAGATGACATGGTTATTGAGCTTCGGTGCAGAGGTCCCTTTGTACTGCCACATATAATAAATGGAAATTGAGTTCACACCATTTATCTTTATTCCAGTGCCAGCACATGTACGGCTTTGTTCAAATATTCGTCCAATGAAAAGCTCGTTTGATATGAATGGAGAAAACGCAGTGTCCTTTATGGCATACGATATCTTAAGCTTTGAGCGAAGCAGGTGAGAGTGCTTTCTAGGACTATATTCCCATCTTTGCATTTCCCCAGAAGAGTCCAGATAGTCCAAATACATCGGTGTGTCTGTTGCATAGATATATCTTTCACGCAGGGAGAATGTGAACTGATTTACACTATATGTTCCAGTTACATCCAAAAAGGCACGATGGATATCTTTGTAGAAGGAGGGTAGTGTAATGTATCCGTTGCTTTTGTCAAATTTCTTATTGCCCATAAAATCATATCCTATGGTAAGTTTTAGCCACGGCAGAGGTTTGTAATTTGCCAGTAAGCGTAAAATCCAGTAGTCAGTTTTTGAAAAATGGTCCTGTGTTCTAAACTCTGCACGACCTCCAACACTGAAATTCTTCGCAACGCCCTTTTCAACGTTGAATGATATCCAGGTATTGTAATCGCTACGAGACTCTGCTTTAGAGACTAACGTAAAAATCATTAAGAACAATAGGATGATAGATTTTCTTTTCATGCTTTTTTATCTCAATTATTCAATGCTTAGTTGTTCTTTGTCTTCGGTTGCGGGCAATGGATGATTAGTGCTTGGACGTGCACCCATATTTATGAGTTTGTTGGCACTTTGAATGATGCTTTGTCCTCCGGGCTCCAGTTTCTTTGCTGTTGCTTCGTAACCCTTTTGTGCTTCTGTCAATTTCTTTCCCACTTCCTTAAAATGATTGTAGAACTGGCCAACACGTTCCACAATCTCACCTGCCAAGCGAAAAACCTCTTGGTGGTTTTGCGCTTGTGCGATTTGTTTCCATGTCATATCTATGATTCGAAGCGCAGCATAGAGCGTCTGTTCATCGGCAATGAATACATTCTTTTGCATAGCATTACGCCATAGTGTGGGCTCTTTATCAAGTGCCGTCCACAAAGCACCAATGTGGGGAACAAACATTATGACATAGTCCATCTTTTCCCTATCGGAGGAAATATAACGAGAGTAATCCTTTTTAGATAACTCAGCTACATGTTGCCGAATACTTTCGATGTGCTTTTGGAGCAGCGCTTCCTTCTTCTTTTCATCAATTTCTGTTGAATATTCTTTGTACGCTGTCATGGAAACCTTAGCATCGATGATAATGTCACGTTTTTGGTCTAGATGCAATATTGCATCGGGTCGCAAAAGATGGTCTTCATCATTTTTAACAGTATGACCATGTATATCCTTTAGAGTAACTTGCGTGTCGTAATGGCGTCCTTCTACAAGGCCAATCGAATTAAAAATTTCTTTTAGAAAGTGCTCGCCCCAGTCTCCCTGTATTTTGTTTCCACCACTGAGTGTCTGACTAAGGGTGTCTGCACTTTTGCGTGCTGCTTCACTATGTTTGATAAGATTTTCGACTTGTTCCTTTAATTGAGTTTTAAACGACGTTTGTTCAAGACGACTTCGGTCCATAGCCTCTTGCATCTCCTTAATCTTTGTCTTAAGCGGATCAACAATGTCTGACATGCTCTTGGCATTGGATTGCTGAAATTCACCTTGACGTTTTTTAAGCATATCGTCAGTAGTGGTTTTGAGTTGCTCCGACATCGTGTCCATCACTTGCAGAAAACGTTTTTCCTGTTCAGTAAGCATTTCCGAATAAGATGTTTTAATCTGTTGGACATCTTTTTCGTGCTGTTGATTCAATTCGAGGATGCGACGTTCGTGTTGCGTACAAAGCTCGTTTTGCATCTGTGTGGAATTGATTTTCGCTTGTTCGATATCGGCCTGCTTTCGAAGAAGTTCCGCTTCGGTCAGAGCAAGTCTTTTCTCAAGCTCACTCTTCTGTTCATTCCAACTCTGCATCATTGTAGCCTTAGACTGAACAGCCTTTCGTTCGTAACGTCCCTTGAGCAAAAACCAAAGCATGACATTCACAAGAATGCATGCCGCAATCGCTATGTACAAAATTTCTATATCAAACATTTTGCTTGTCGCTGAGTGCCTTGTCGAACTTTACAAGTCTACATTTTTGGGGTATTGTACTTCTTAAAAAGTCTTTAATTAGGTGCTCTTTTTTTGGTTGGATTATGCAAAAAGCAAAGAAATTATTTTTTTGCCTTTGTTGGAATCCCTCTTTCACATGGAGTTGTGACCTGACACTTTCCGCAGCCGAATCGTGGTGCATATTTTATTCTCACGGTGTCGAAGTATGAACTGCATTTGTGGTGGTCTTTTCCATTTTCAAACGATATGGCATTTGCTGGACACTGCTCGATGCATTTACCACACATTGTGCAGTAATCGTAGAGCCCTTCATAATCCCTTTTGGTTATTGGGAAATCGACATTAGTTATGACGCTTCCGTAACGTCCACTAACTCCGCGTTTTGTAATTAGGCCCTTCGAAAGACCGAACGTTCCCATTCCTGAGATGTAGGCTACATGTCGTTCTGACCAGTTACTTGTGAATGAGAGTTTCTTGTTTTCAATATTGTCTGCTGTACCTGGTTCGAATACATAGCGGAAGCGATCGCTTGCATATGGTGAAAATGCCTTTAGTCCACGTTTTTCGAACCATTCTTCGATAAAATGGTTCATGTTGTGAGAAAATTCTGGCCTTCAACACGAGCGTATAGCCATCCGTTTCCAACAACAACTTTATCTTTTTTGTTCCCTTCGACAACGAAGTCGGAAAATGGAGCAAAATATGAAATAACTGTTTTTGCCCAACTGCACCACTCTTTTGGTGTTGTGAAAAGTTCTCCAACGGCTTCTTTGCGCTTCATTTGCTCCCATAGTTCATCTTCAGCTGAGCCTATGGCAAAAATTGGTGCGTCATAAAGGCGTTCTCCTATGTCCTCTGCCTGAAGGGCCATTTCCTTTGAGACATAGTTCAAGGAGGATGTCATGAGAAATTTCGTGACATCCTCCTCAAGTTCTTTTAGAAGTTCATTCTCCATTTATTTTGTTGCTTTTGGAGTAGATATAGATTCACGCATCTGCGTATCGGCCATTATGTTTTTCATCTTGTAGTAATCCATAATGCCTAGATTTCCATTACGGAAGGCTTCTGCCATAGCAAGCGGAACTTCAGCCTCGGCAAGAATAACCTTTGCTCTTGCTTCTTGAGCCTTTGCTTTCATCTCCTGCTCTTGAGCAACGGCCATTGCACGACGCTCTTCGGCCTTTGCTTGTGCTATGTTCTTGTCAGCGTCAGCTTGATCCATCTGAAGTTGTGCACCGATATTCTTTCCTACATCAATATCTGCAATGTCAATCGAAAGAATCTCGAATGCTGTTCCTGAATCAAGTCCTTTTTCAAGAACAACTCTTGATATGAAATCTGGATTTTCAAGAACAACCTTGTGAGTCTGTGCAGAACCAATTGAAGAAACGATTCCTTCACCGACACGTGCCAGGACTGTTTCCTCTCCTGCACCACCGACAAGTTGTTTAATGTTTGCGCGTACCGTTACACGAGCCTTAGCGATAAGCTGGATTCCGTCCTTTGCTACGGCTGCAACCGGAGGCGTGTTGATTACTTTAGGGTTTACGGACATCTGTACAGCTTCAAATACATCTCTTCCCGCAAGGTCAATAGCCGTTGCCATATTGAAATCCAGCAAAATGCCTGCTTTTTGCGCAGATACAAGTGCATGAACAACATTGCGTACATTTCCGCCGGCGAGATAGTGAGCCTCAAGTCCGTTTGGATTCAGCGTCAGACCTGCCTTCGTTCCTTCAATCATTGATGAAACGATTGTTGATGGTGGAACCTTTCTCCAACGCATCAGAACAAGTTGCAGAAGTGAAATGTGAACTCCAGACACAAGTGCCGAGAACCATAGTCCTACAGGAATAAAATAGAAAATCAGCCAAATGGCTATAAGACCAAGAAAGGCCAACGCAATTATAATTTCGATTGCCATAGTTGTATGTTTTAATTAGTTGCTATTCTGTTCAATTGTGCATCAATTTTCTTTAGAAAATCACTATCGACACATTTCTTTTCCTCTAGCGATGGAATCATTATTTTTTTCGCATCGTTGTATTTTCTTAGATATAGTTCCGCATTTTCGGGCTCTTCCGTAAGTGATGACGGAGTTCGAGCAACGTTAAGGTATTCATCCGGAAGCATTGCCAAAGGATCGTAACTTTGGGCAAAGGTCTCCTTGAAAAGTGGAGTAAGTTCTCGAGCACGCATAAAGACACCCTTGAGCGCCGAAAGGTGTCTTTCATCTTCTTTTACGTCGTTTACGAATTCAATGTGCACTGCCTGTGATTCTTTAACCAAGTGTTCCTGAAGATGAATTTCGTTCGAGAGCGAATATCCGTCGTAGTTCCATGATGCCAACTGTGTTGCATAACGGGCATATGGAATTTCCTTTCCGTTTACAGTTATCCTTTTTGCAGGCATAGTACATGGAAGACGAAGAATGAAATTGCGTTTCGTTTTAGCTCCCTGATACTCGCCCTGACGTGCTTCAATAAGAATATCTATCGATTTCGAAGTACGTTTCTGTGAGATTTTTGTCGTAGCGTATTTCGTTTCGTAATCGTTTGACACTCCGTTATCTTCATATAGGATGGCTCTGCCATCGGCTGCTGGTATGAATTCTAGAATGTAAGAACTCTGCTCGTGCTGTAAATCAGAAATTTGAGGCATGCTTTGCGCTATGATGGCTCCTGCGCGAACAATCATAGGTAATTCGTTAAGCGTGTATTCCATTTCTTTACAGCAGTTGCCATCAAGGATACTTCCTGTAAAGTAGTCATACCACACACCCTTCGGTAGCCACATCTTGCGCTTTGCAATTCCACAAGCATTAACTGGTGCCGTTATGGCCGATACAATCATATCGTTTCCAAAGAAGTGTTGTTCCTTGTAAGAGTATGCTTCCTCATTTTCTGGATATTCATAATACATAGGTCGGCATATGGAGATACCTGTATCAAACGCTTCGCGTGCTGCACCATATATATAAGGAGATAGGGTATAGCGAAGTCTGATGGCATCACGCATAAAGTTCTGATGCTGCGAAAACATCCATATACGACGTTCGATGAAACGATTTTTCGTACAATGTGTCTTGAATATAGGTGTAAATACTCCGTACTGAAGCCATCTAAGATACAACTCCGCATCGGTCTTTTTCTTAGTCTGTTCGTATAGGTGTCCTCCAATGTCATGTCCCCAGTATCCATATCCGACATTTGATGCGGTGGATGTAAACCATGGAAGAAAACTAAGCGTGTCCCACGTAGAGAAGGTGTCGCCAGAGAAACCTACTTGATAACGATGCGATCCAAGTCCTCCCCAACGGTGGTATATCAGCGGACGCTCTTCGCTCTTCTGCGCCATATGAAGGAAAAATGTATGGTTGAGCCAGAACGTATTGCTTAGTCCTTTGAGGTATTTGCTTTCTCTCCACTGCTGCCAATCCAACCACCAAAAGTCGATTCCCTGTTTTTCGAAAGGTCCAAGAACGGTGTTGAAATACGCATCAGCCCATTTCATATCATCAATTCTAAACGGCACGCCTCCTTGGAGTGGATCCAATCCCATCTTCTTGCAGTAAGCCTCATAGTCCTCGTAGGTGCTCTCTTTACGATACGTATAATCCCGGCGTCCATCCTTTTGTGTAAATCCGTATGCATCGCAGAAACGTTGATAAGGCTCTTCGTAAGGCTCAATTCCAGATGCCGGATGGATGTTAAGAGAGGTTTTAAGATTCTGGTCGTGACACCATTTAAGGAAATTTTCGGGTGATGGGAAGAGTTGGCTTTTCCAGGTGTAACCTGTCCAACCCCGACGCTCACCATACCTGTCTCTTGGAGCATTGCGTCGACGAAGATTCCAGGTCTCGTGCCAGTCCATGTCAATAATCAGAACATCAATTGGGATGTTATAACTTTTGAATGTGTTAACCAGATCCTTGAATTCATTGTCTGAGTACTGCCAATATCTGCTCCACCAATATCCAAAGACATATCTTGGCGGAAGTGGAATTTTTCCTGCGATGAGCGTAAAGTGAGAAAGCGCTTCCTTGTAGTTGTGCCCGTATGCAAAAAGATAAAGGTCCATCTTTTCGCCTTCGTTTCGTTTCTCTACCCATGTTCCCCAATGAGAATCACTTTTCTCAAACAGAAAATTCTTAGAATCGTCTACGCATACAACGCCCGAGCGAGAAATAATGCCATCCTCCATTGGTTCCTTTCCAAGGGTCCATCCCTTGCAACGATCCAGTGTACGGGTCGTTCCCTTCAAATTGAGCGTGTCTTTTAGGCCATAGTACCACTGACGTTTTTCTCCATCTAGAACGTATTCGACATTTAGGTTCTTTTCGTTGAACTTCTCTTGTCCTTTATAGACAAGTTTTAGATGGGATGTCGTGATAACAACTTGATTTTTGCTCTTTTTTACTTTGAATGGAGGAACGTTGGTATTGCGGTTGATGAACGTTAGCGAAGCACGATCTTCGAACTGTCCATTTTCACTCCACTCCATTCTGAGAAGCTTCGGGGTGAGCATTGTGAAACGTGCCTTTCCACAAACAACACACGCATCATCGTTTGCTTTGGGATTATTAGTGGATGCGTTTGTTGTAAGCACGAAGCCTATAATTATAATTAGAGTAAGGATGCGTTTCATCGCTATGCTTTTTTAACAATTACGTTGAAGTTCTCAAATCCAGTTACTTCGATTCTAGCTTTTTGGTCTATGTAGTTTTGGTCGGCACTCTTTGCCTCGTAGATCTTGCCATTGATTTCAACCTTACCCATAGGCGAAATGCGTGAGATGGCCGTACCACAATCTCCGATGTTTATCTCATCGCACGGAGATTGTAAACTTGTCGAAAGAATCTCCTGCTTAAGTTCCAGCTTACGCCACGTCTTTGCTCTCATGCAAATGATGCAAGTTAGAAGAACTGAAAGCAAGGCAACTATTATTGTAATGACGCCTGATTGTGTTCCAAGTTGCGTAAATCCGAGATAGATTGCCAATCCGTAGCATACAATTGAAAGAATTGCACCAATGGATACACCTGGAAGAAGAACCAGTTCTGCAATAAGAAACAAAACTGCCAGTACAAGAAGTAATGTTATGTAAATCATAGACGCTAGTTTTTGATAATTTTTGTTTCTGCTTTTGGCTCGTTCCTTAGAACGATATATTCAACGTCAGCAACCTGACTTTTAGAGATAAAGCCCGAAATAATGTAACTCTGTCCGGCTTTTGACATAGCAGCATTCGGGTATTTGTCCATTATGGACTTTCTTGCAGTTTCACATATGGAATCTATACCTGTGATTTCAAGAGAGTATCCGTGATTCGTCTCTTTCCATTTTGCCAAATCTGTAATGTATTCTCCGTCAACCCACATTACAATCTTAGGATCTCTAAAACCGAGTTTTTTCAGGTATTTTACACCTTGCTGAGCCTCCTCTTCTGTTTTGAAGCCTCCAGTAAAATATGCATACTTACCATTGTGATATTTTTTCGTGTAGCTCAGAGGTGTGACATAGCGCAGATTCGAAAGATTTGGGCGATTTGTAAATATTCCAATGCGAATGCGGTAGATGATTCCCGAAGAGTATTCCGTAAGTTCAGGTACGGGGTTTTTGGATGTATAGAACTGTGGGCGTATGACTTTGATTGGTTGATAGATAATAAAGTCACGCTTTTTGATTTCTGTTTTGTTCTTAAGAATGTCAATCTGCTGGATACGCTTTATTTCAGCCGACAAGGAATCCTGTGCTTTTTTGAAATTCATCTCCGTTGCAATGCGACGCTCACAACTAAGAAGCCCGGTTTTGAAGAAGTAATACGAAGCTACAGCATCCGAGAGGTAAAGTCCTTCGGTCTTCGAAATTTTTTCGCGTGCAGAAGCGGCGCTTTGTTCCATCAAATCTAAGACACTTTGCTTGCGACTGCGTTCCATAAGCAGGCTATAGATGTATGTTTTGTTATCGTACACACTCTGCCACTTTTCGTTCATTGTTTGCTCGGCTTTAGCTATGAGTGTACACTGCTCCATGTATTTTGTATAGATACTATCGGCCGGAAGTTCCTCCGTAGCGTTGTCGTACTGTTTGGCTAGATCTTCAACTGCAGAATTTCTATCGAATATTTCCTTAAGAAGTAGAGATATCTCCTTCTCTGTTTTTTCTGCAGCAAGAAGTGACTTATAATCCTTTTCAGATAGGTTATTCTTAAAAAAAGCGTTTGATGTAAGGAATGCAAGATCCGTACGGGACTCACTTCTTTTTGCCACGGAATGTAACGAAGCCTTCAACTCGGGATGTTCCTTTAGAAAATTCTCCAACTCCTCATCAGTTTTTTTCTTTTCGATGATTGCGCTGTAGGACTGTTTTTCCACTCGTTTAAGAAGTTGTGCAATGGAATCTCTGTTCGAAGTTCCGTCCTGATAAGATGTCCTTAGGGAACGAACAACGTTCTGCAGCGAATCTACGTTCTGCATACTCTGTTCAGCCCTTTTTTCATACTCTTGGAGTTTAGTGCCGAGTTCCTGAGCACAAGCTATGCTTGTTGATACAAAGAGTACGGATGCTACCAATATTTTTTTTAACGCCACCATTTTGTAAACAAAAATTGAATAAAACCAAAGATCTCCAAACGCCCCATCAGCATTAAAAGGGTGTTAAGGAACTTTATTATCACTGGCATTGTGTTATAGGTAGTTGCTACACCGACTTGACCGAAACCAGGTCCTACGTTACCTATACATGCAGCCGAAGAGGAAAATGCTGTTTGTAAATCTAGTCCGCATGCAGCACCAATGATTGATGCTACAAGTATGGTGAATAGATATGTCGATATGAATACTAATACGGTATGCATTTGAGATTCATCCTGAGTGTATCCGTCCAAACGCATACGGAAAACAGCTGTAGGGTGTTGCTGACAAATTATTCTGTATCGAAGTTCCTTTATGAACACTATGATACGATCGACTTTCATTCCTCCAGATGTGGAACCGGCACATCCACACATAAGTGTGCAGAAAATCAGAATTATTACTGCAAGAGATGGCCATTGATTTGTGTCAGCAGTTGAAAATCCACTAGTGGAAATTATTGATATGACTTGGAACGAAGCTTTTCTTAGACATTCTAGAGATGATGGATAGTATTCTCCGACATAGAGCGAAAGCGTTATTACAAGAATGAATGCTAGGATGGTTATTAGGTATGTGCGACACACCTCCGAACGAAAGATATTGTTCGATTTTAGCGTGATGGTTGCATATATAACACCTAAATGGATACTCGAAAGGAGCATTGCCAACATCATAATAAACTCTATTAGAGGCGAATTGTAGGCTCCTATACTGAGATTTCGAGTCGAAAAACCACATGTTGCACAAGCTGACATTGCATGGTTCACTGCATCGAAAAGTGACATGCCGCAAAGGTGAAGAAGCAGTGCTGTAAGAATAGTAAGAGAAAGGTAAACGCACAAAAGAATGCGTACAATCATCTGTGCACGATACCTTAGGTTGTCTTTTGCAAGTGATGAAATCTCATTGTTGGAAAGAGCCATGCGATTTCCACCCATCGATGGAAGAATGACAATTGCGAACATTACAACTCCGATGCCTCCAATCCAACAGGATGATGTTCTCCAGAAGAGAAGACCTTTTGGAAGCGCTTCAATGTCTTCCAGAATTGAGGCTCCGGTGGCTGTGAATCCTGATACGCTTTCGAACCATGCATCAATTGGAGAAAGTTCTCCTCCCCATAGCAGATATGGAAACATTCCCACGACGGAAGCTACCAGCCATGAGACAGATACAATTACAAACCCTTCCTTATTGGAAATACTGTCTACTTTCTCAACAAATAGTAGCGGAAAACTTCCTAAAGCAAATGTAAGAATGGTTGAAAGAAGCATTAAATAGAATGCATCGTCGATACCATTTAGAAACGACACAATGGTGCATAGTCCCATAAATGCTGCAACGTACAGCATGACGGAACCTACGTACCTTAGTATCACTCCAGCTCTCATTGTCCTTTTCCTTTTTTGTAACTGGTCATTTCTTCCGATACACGCTTTATGTTGTCCGCCAACTCTGCAACTTCGTCAACGCGGTCAATTTTTACCAGGAAAGGCATTGAAAAGCGCATGTAGTTCTTCAGTGCAACATTCATTTTTTTAATTGGAGTAACCAAAAGTCGCACAATGAAGAAGTGAAGAAGTAAAATCAAAACAATCATCACCATAATGGTAATGAATACCGGTAAAACAGAACGATATGCATTGTTTCTTAACTCAGACACATCCCTGTGCAAGGTCTTGTTTACATCTTCGTAAAAATCGTATATCAGCTTCTCGAGGCGATGCTGTAGGTTGTTGTAGGTAAGTGAATACCATTCATAGCGTTTCTCTATTGAGGCACGATTACTTTGACCATGGCCAATATGTGCACCTTGAAGATGACTTAGAGAGTCAGCCAGCATATGTTTTTTTACGTATTCTTTTGATAAAGTATTCAAATGTTCGATGTTAAGACGGATGGAATCGTAGTGCGCATTAGACATGATTTTGCGACCCTCATCCAAACGTTTGACCATCTGTTCTTTCAAACTGTCGAGCATATTGAATTTGGAGTAATCTTTCATTACAGATACCTGGACCGTAATGTCGCTATGGATGGAAACAAGTCGAAGTATGTCTCTCGTTGTGCGTGAACAAGAGTTTTCTGTAGCTAGAATTCCTTTCGCCTCATAACTCATACCACTTAATTCTGCAAGACAAATGTATCCTGCCAGCAATAGTAATCCGATGATACTTATGAAACTTATGCTGATACGTTTACTTATTCCTTTCATACAAAAGACTTTGCACTATCCATAATTAATGCGTGGGCGTTTGATGTAACTACACCTAGCGCATACTAACTAAAATTTTATGCAATATACGAAAAAATGCGAAAAAGCTTACTGCATTGAACAAACTTGATCAGGGTATTCTTATTTAGAATTTTGAAAATTATATCATCATCTGCTACGAGCATCGATCGGTGCTCGTTTTTTTATGCCTATAAGTCTTCTTAGGCAGCACACTTCCGTTGTCGTTTTTTTTGAAAAATATACCAATAACTAGACTAGGATTATTTGGTAATAATTATTATTTATTATTACTATATTTAC
>JAGHTK010000023.1 GCA_018065435.1 Candidatus Alistipes equi | reverse complement strand
AACTGTCGATTACACTGGTGGAGGCTGTGTAAGACCTACTTCGGTAGGCAACCGCCTACGATGCCAGAAGCCCAAAAGTCTTTAGCTTTTGGGTAGTTCACCTAATCATCTTCTTTCGAATTACATCTACAATCTTTCTAAAATTGTTTGTCGAAAAAAGCAAGAGACACACCCATATGGTCCATAGTTAAAAATCAACTTGAACAGATGAGATTTCTCTTTTTACGAATGAAACAAAAGGTCGCTTAAGTACCTGTCATTAAAGATGAAATAACTGGATTTTGGGATAACCATGCTACCCAAAAAAAGAAGAGGAACTTACGAAGAATTGCTGTCGTTTGAAAAGTTCCTCTTTTAGTTTTGAGTTTCGTTTCAAATTACTTTTCGGCTAATACCGCACGAACAGCGCTGCCGCAATAACGCCATAAAAATTTATGCGTTTCTGCACAATCTGAACTGAAATTCAAGATAGGTGCGCCTTGGGGACCTCCAGGTGTAGAAGACCAATAGCAAGCATCAACGCCACGATTGTCAATTGTTTGATTGATATAACAGCCCACAGCAGGAAGGAATATGCTATTGGATGCGTATTTGCCTTTTCCTGAAATGAGTATCCCGTTTACGCCTGTGTCTTTGTAGTTGGAAATCCATTCTAAAGAGCATCGGCCGGATTCGTCGTTATTCGTTAGCGTGATAAATTCTTCAATTGTTGGCATACGCCAGTTGCTTCCCCACATATTTGTGGCCGTATCTCTATCTCCTGAAAGATTGGTATTGCCTTCATCGTAGTGTCCATCTGGATCCTGGTCTATGCACTTGCCCCAACAGTAATAGCCACCATAATCCACAACTTTGTTCTGTTTGGCACCTACGTTAAATTCAGCGAATTTCGGTCCACCTAACCATAACTGTACCCAGTTTACATTAACCTCTTTGCCTTGGATTGTTGCCGTGGCTGTACCTTTTATTGCAGCATTGTCTGAAAATGTAATAGGGTATATTTTATTGCGCTCAATGTTAATGTTGGTTGAAGCCTTTGTTGTCATACTTGTAATAAAGCGCGTTCCATCTGGGTCAAGCTCAATTTGAAGTTCCTGATAAGTCTGTGCAGGTACTGCAACATAGAAAACTTTGCCCGAAGCATCGGTTTGAATAGCTTCCGTATAGGTAATTGTGATGGTGTTATTCGTAGCCGACGCATCATTAAGTACTGCTTTGTAATTTTTGTCAACTACAAACTTGCCACTCATTGCCTTGTTCGCACTTCTTACCCTGATTCTTTTGATTGAGGCAATCAAATCGTCTTTTACTGTAATTTTCAGTACACCGCACAAATTCTTAAATTCAAGATTAGTGTCTGTGCTATAAGCGTACATAGGCATATTGAACTTTTCCTCACTCCATTTCTCACTTATTTCGGATGGAAGCGTGGTGGACGTTCCATTATAAAGATTAGATGGGAAATATGCCAAATAAGGCCCTTCAATCATTTGATAGGAAGCAAGGTCATCTAAGATTTCAAACTTCATGTCTGACATCTGCATGATATTGCCTTCCGTAGCACCTGGTATCTCAATTTTGTAGAACTGGAATTTTTTTATGGACGCTACCTTGATGATACCGGCTAATGCTGAGTTGTTCTTTTCAAGATTAAGATCCACGAACGCGCCTATTTTCTCCCACTGGTCATCTTTAGATAGAGCCCCATAAACACGTATGGCTCTCCAAGAGCGTCCAGGATATTCCTGGGTGTCATTTCCGTTCCATAGTTTGATCTCTATTAAATTGGATGGGGCGTCTGTGCAAACCACAATGTCCCATACTTTGTCGATATTTTGATGTTCTGTGCTTGCGCACCACTTTGTTTGTGTGCCATTCTTGTCTACAAGGCTTGCGGGTCCTTCCTCTTGGGAGAATCCTCCGGATGATGAACCTACGAAGGTAGGACGTACCTCTTTAGATTTTGAAAAGGTTGTGCTTGTGCCGGCATCTTTTGCAATGAATTGAGAACCATTTACATTGATTGTGTCATACACTTCCCATGAAGCACATTTTTCTTCACTATCGAATCTCGCCTTTGTGGTAACGCTATTTTCCATCGAGGCCGTAAAAACGATAGACTCCTGTCCTTCTTCCATTGGGGTTGAATCGTTCGAAGTTAGGTCAAAATCCTTACTACAGGCACATAGTGCGACCGCAATTGACATTATTAAAAATATATTCTTTTTCATCTTTCTGCTTTGTCTAATTGTTAAACCATTCTGAGGTGTCGCCATTCTGGTAAGACTCATTCTGATTAGCATCCAGAGTGCTTATACATATTACTTGTCTAAAGATGATTTCCGTCACCTTTACTTTTGCCGAAACATACATCGGACCTCTTTTTCGTTTTTCGCTTTGAAATTCCTGTTTCATCTTGTCTATCTTAATTTATAGTAATCGTACAATTACAATTTGGGGTTGCAAAACTATGGATTTATAATCATATATTAGTTATCCAAAACAATACTAAACTTATTATATAATAAACTTATTGCATAAAGAACGCTTTTATCAAATCACTAATAGCTTTCTTTTCTAAATCGATTTAGTGCTATAGAGTATATGTTTTGAAAGAATTTCAAGCTTGTGTCATGCTTAAAAAATCGTTTTGTAAGATTTGCTTTTGAAAAGTGGTATAGAACATAATCTCTTTGCTTTTTTACCAATTAGATACAGTTTTGATTTTTTAGAAAATGTCTAATCTTTCTCGAGGAACGTTTAGAAGAATTTTGCTTATATCACCTTTGTATTTTTTTAATTTTTTACACATAATTTGAAAAATATTTCAAATATTTATTAACTTCGATAAAAATTAATTCAAAATATGAGTTCTCTTATTGATTTTTTTAACCATGAACCTACCGAAAAGGGAGGTCTTTCTCATAAAAACAATATTATCAAGCGCAATATCTTAGCCTATATGGCCAAGAATGGAGAGTCTACACTTGCAGATTTGACGAAAGAATTGAAAATTTCGGTTCCTACCATTACCAAGCTTGTGCAAGAGTTGGTCGATGAGGGTATTGTTATTGATTTGGGGAAGGTTGAAACTCCTGGAGGTCGCAGACCAAATGTCTACGGACTGGCCCATACGACCATCTACTTTGCCGGAGTTAATGTCGGACGTGATAGAATGGATTATGTCATAACGGATCTTCATAACAATGTCATCTATGAAAAGACAGACGAGAACTTTGAACTTACGGATAGAACGAACTGCCTTCAGACAATCATAAAAAACATTGAGAACTTTCTTGCGAACTGTGAAATAGAACGCCAGAAAATTATTGGTCTGGGATTATGTATTGTAGGTCGTGTTAATACTCATCAGGGACGTTCCTATAAGTATTTCACTTCAACCGAGGAGTCTTTGAAGGAACTCATAGAGAGTCGTATAGGAATTCATGTTATAGTTGAGAATGATACTCGAGCCAGATGTTTTGCTGAGTATACTCAAAGTAAGGCTCGTGATGAGCACAATGTTCTTTATCTACATCTGGGATTGGGTGTTGCAATCGGTATTGTTATCGACGGAAAACTATATTACGGGAAAAATGGATTTGCCGGAGAGTTCGGACACATTCCTTTCTTTAACAATGAAAAGATATGTTTTTGTGGAAAGAAGGGTTGCTTGGAAACGGAAGTTTCGGGTCTTGCCATCGAGCAGAAGATGGGAGAACTCGTTCGCTCGGGTGCAAACACGATTCTACGCACACGCTATGAAAACAATGAGCAAATTCATATTGATGACATAATTCAGGCGGCGCTCAGTGATGATAACCTCTCAATCGAACTTTTGGAAGAGGCCGGCGAAAAGGTTGGAAAAGCTGTTGCCTTTCTAATAAATATATTTAATCCGGAAACTGTTATTATTGGAGGAAATTTGGCAGCCGCTGGAGACTATCTTCTTCTTCCAATCAAAGCTTCAACAAACAAGTATTCACTCTCGCTTGTTTATAAGGACACAAAGTTCCGTCTTTCGAAACTTAGTAGTAGCGCTCCTGCCTTAGGCGTTGCGATGCTTATGCGCAATCATATCATAGGATTTTGATGCTTTCACTTCAAGGTCCTAGAATCACGCTTCGTTCCATAAGAAGGGAGGATACTTTAGCTCTTCTTAGGCTGGAATCATTGACAGAATCGAACAGATATTCTGATAATACGGAACATCTCTCGAAAGAGCTTATTTATAAGTATATCCAATCTCAGGAGCAATGTATGGATATTGCCTGCTTGAGGCTTCTTATTATTGATGAAAACGGAAAAATTCTTGGTTGCTTAGATACATTCAATCCACAAGACTCTTCTTTGGAAATTGCTTACATTATATACGATGAAAGTGATAGAAGAAAAGGGTATTGTACAGAGGCATACAAACTTCTGGAAAACTTTCTACGTGAAATGTTTGAAATCGTAGAACTACGTGCTAGGGTAAGTGAAAAGAATCAGCAATCACTTTCGTTTCTTCTTTCACTTGGATTTCTCCAGACTAAATATAGCGACGGAATCTATTACTTTAGAAAAAATTTGACTTTAGAAACTGGAGCTTACGATAGCCCAAAATAATCAAAAGTGTAATCTAAGCTCTTTTCGCTACAAAGTGTTAATAGAGACAACTTCAACTTGAGGATTAGTCTTTCGTATTAGGCCCTGCAGAACGCTTCCCGGTCCTACTTCCGTAAAGGATGTGATACCATCTTGAATCATCTTCAGTACAATATGTGTCCATCTTACTGGAGAAGTAAGTTGCAGTACAAGATTTTCTCTAAGTTGGGAAATGTCTGTGTGAGGCATAGCATCCACATTCTGGTATACAGGGCAGAATGGGGTAGAGAATTTAGCCGAATATATAGCCTTCGAGAGTTCTTCTTTGGCAGGTTCCATCAGTGGTGAATGAAAGGCTCCGCTCACCGAGAGTGGTAAAGCGCGTCTTGCTCCCCTTTCTTTAAGTAAGGCACATGCTTTGGAAAGGGCCTCTTTCTCTCCTGAAATTACAATCTGACCGGGACAGTTGTAGTTCGCTGCAACAACCGTACCTTCTACCAAGTCACATACTTCTTCAACAGTCTTTTCGTCCAGGGCTAAAATGGCAGCCATTGATGAAGGAACGGCTTCACAAACTTTTTGCATGGCAAGGGCTCGCTTGCTTACAAGTATAAGTCCATCCTCGAAGGAGAGTACGCCTGCGGCAACAAGGGCAGAGAATTCACCCAAAGAGTGTCCAGCAACGGCTGCAGGCTCTTTCTTCAATGCTTTAAATAGTGCAATTGAATGCAAGAATATGGCCGGTTGAGTAACCTTCGTTTCCTTCAAATCCTCAGCTGAGCCATGAAACATTATTTCACTCAGTCCAAAACCGAGAATTTCATCCGCACGATTAAATAGTTCTCTTGCTTCTTTAGAGGATGCATATAAATCTGAACCCATTCCTGGAAACTGAGCTCCCTGACCTGGAAATACAAAGGCTTTCATATAAAATTAAATTTTATGCAAAGTTAGGGAAGCGCTGATGAATTTGCAAAAAGTACGATGTCTATATACAACGTATTCTTATTTAGTAATTTTGTATTGTATACTTGTTTCGAGATAGGGTAGATTGACATATTTTCTCAATGAAGGATTTGAAATATGCTCTGTCAACTTACGTGTGAATTTTGTATATGGCGCTCATACAAGTTATATATAGACAAGAAAAAAGCTATGGATGAAATTGACTAAGTTGCTTGATTAGAGTTTATATGGAAATTTTTCTACCTGTCATGTTGTCCTTACATTACTAAAAAATGTAACTTAGCAGAAAATCTTAGGTATAGACTTTCGTTCGATACTTCGGACTTTGCTTCGAAATCATTAAATACTACATATGTTGATTCTATGTAGAGCAATTGGTTATATGACTGTATTCGAAAGACATATTATCTTCTTTGGGGCCGTGGCTCTTATTTCTTTTATCATACTATCGTGCTCTTCATCTGGCATAGATGCTCTTGACACAACTTTGTATGAAATAACTGCAACAATCGACAATGAAAATTTTATAGATTTCGGCTCTGGTAAAAAGAAAGAATGGTCAAAAGGAGATAAAATCCTTCTTTCAGATAATATTGATACATCTGTATTTTCCCTCAAGGAGACGCTTTCTAACCTGGAGGCTCGTTTTGTCGGTGAAATGCATCCACATTCTTCGGTCGTAGGGTGCTTCTATCCTGCATCCAAAGCCTATCTTAAAGAAGGAAAACTTCTTACGAGTATAGACTCTTCTGTAAATGTTCTTTTAGATGATGAGCCTTCATGTGATTATATGCTTGCTCGCACAAATGGAACAAGGGCTCTGTTTCGTAGTGCTACGGCATTAATAAGAATGAAAATTTACATAGGCGGTGGAGTAAACATAGACAAAGTACGTATTGAATTTCCTGTGAATATTGCGGGCGAATGCACGGCTGATTTTGAAAATGGTATACTTTGTAATGGAACTAATAACAATATAATCTTGAATTTTATTCCATCAAGAAAGGATAGCGTTGAAGCAAATGGCATTCATATCGCTCCTTGTTCTAAGGAAAAACTAAGTTCCTGTGTTCTTTTGAGAGTTTACACGGATGAATCTACTTACTTAATTGCTCGAAAAATAAACAATGATCTTCTTGCAGAACATCTTTATGATATAGACATAGATTTAAGAAAACTTAGATGGGTTGAACGTTTGGAAGAACTGTCGGATGGCTGCTATACAATTGTTGAAAATGAAGGACTGAACTTAAGGCTTTTGGATGTCTCATCCTCCACGCTAAGCGTGGCATGGTCTGAGCAAATGTTTCCAAAAGATTATTCCAAGGAACTGTTCCTAACGCATCTTATCTCTCTTTACGATTCAAATCGCAATCTGGTTCTTTCGGTAAATCCATCAAACGGACAAAGCCTTACGGGTGAACCTGTATATGTTTATTCTACGGAAGATACGAACCATCCTCCGCGCTTTGTCTTTTCGGGTCTGAAACCAGATAGACAATATTCGGTCTTTGCTCAGAATCTCTCAAGTGGGGTAGTGTCCCAAAGAATGGATGTACACACTCTTTCAAAGATGGTGAAATCCCCAGTTGAAATTGCATCCCAAAATGGTGATGTTATCTATAGCGAGGACTTTTCAAAATTTCTTTGGGGAGGTGATCCCTCAACATTAAGTGCTGGATACGTACCAAAGAATCTTTCGATGCTTTCCTCCTTGGAGGAAGGTCGTGCATTGGGGGATATTTCCCTTAATGAAACAAAATTCCTCTATACGAAGCACGATGAAAAAATCGAACCTTTCATTTCTTGTCCTTCTCTTTTAGAGAGTATTGGACTTGGGGATTTCTTGTGGTGGATAGATGATGATTCTTTTTCAAAAGCCACACCAGTAACTATCCATGCTGGATTATTGGGCCTAAGAGGCCTAAACAAGGAATCAGGTGTTCTTCTTCCTAAGTTAAAGGGACTTGTGGATTCGGCTGAAGTTGTCCTTAAAATGAAGATGCGTTTGTTCGATGCATCACAACAATCACCTGTTGTAAGGGTTTCTCTTGTTGATAAAGTCGAAGAAGGTGAACAATTTAAGGCTCTATCCTTTAGCTCTACATCACAAAAGATATTAACTCCAAAGGTACAATGGCAAGAGGTGGAAGTCCATCTAAGCGGAGCGCTATCATCCTCTCGCATACTTATATCAGTATCTTCCGATGCTTTAATTCTTTTGGATGATATCTCTATAGAATTCGTAAAGTATCTTGATGAAAGTTCTGATATTCCAAAGGTTGGAAAAATTGCCTCATCACCTACGACTCTTACAGTGGAGTATGTAAACGCACCGACACAAAGTCCATGCTTTACTGTGGAACTTTTCTTAGATAAGGAATGTACCACACCTCTTCAAAGTTACAACGTAGAAACAAGTTCCAGGGAAGAATATGTAAAATGGCCTGCTCGTTTTACTTTTTCACTTTTACATGAATCAACCCCATATTACATAAGAATCACAGATAGAAATGGCGTTAAGTCTTCTCCAATTGAATTCTGCACTGAAAAATACTCTACTAAGCCTAAGAAGTGCGTTTTGTATGAATGTTTTGACCACACAACTCTTGGTGGAGACTATATGAACCTTTCGATGGGAGTTAATCTTAATGGAGTTACACCGCAGACATTCTTACCTTCTTCGGATAAGGAATTACTGGAAAAGTTCACCCCTATTCAATCTACGATAGATGGTCCTAATGTTACATCCTTATCGGATGTCTTACGCGAAAGAATGGGCCTTTCATCCCTGTGGGAGTACAATCACGTCTCCCTTAGACCAGGATATTTGAAAGTTGGTGATTCTTCACAGGGAGGCTATATTACAACACCTTTTCTTACCTCACTTCGAAGTGAAAATTCCACAGTGAAAGTTTCATTTGATGCGTGTTCCTTTGTTGGAGATTCCACTCAGGCAGGTACGCCTAGCTTAAATCTATCCATTCTTTCAAAGGATGGAACAGTTATTCGTACTGAAGTTGTCGAATTGCAATCTAGACCAGAAAAACCTACGTGGGAACGGCACGAAATTGAGTTGAGTGGACTCTCATTTCAGAACCGCATACGTTTTGAATCATCGTCCCATAATAATGGACGTTTCCTTTTGGATAACATTCTTTTGACTTCGGAGCAAGCTCTTGAAAATGGCGTTGTATGTGGATATATAAAGGATATGTCGGGACGTGCGCTTGAGGGAATATCCGTATCGGATGGATTTTCGGTAACAAAAAGCAACGACGAAGGCTACTGGCAACTTTCTCCATCCCCGGATTGCTGGTATATCTACTATAGTATTCCACCCCAGGCTATAATCTCTCAAAATGAGTTCGGACTTCCTTCCTTCTATGAAAAGTACGAATCTTTAAAACGAAGATACGATTTCACACTTTCCATGCGAAATGACATTGAGCAGAGTTTTAATCTTCTTTGTCTTGCCGATCCACAAAGCGGTTCTTCCTCGTCTACCTCTAGATTTCGTAATGAAACGATTCCTTTTATACGCAATTTTGTTTCTTCGTCCTATTTGCCATGTTATGGTGTAACACTTGGGGATATTGTTTCGTCTTCTTCGTCGGATACCACGGCTCAATTTGCTCCAATGCGTAATCTTATGGCGTTTTCATCTGCTGGTTTGTATATATTCCAAACGATGGGAAATCATGACAATACCTATTTTTATGGTGAAAGTAATCCATTAGAGGCAGATGAACGCTCCTCTTCAATAAATCTCAAGGCTCAAAGAAAATTTGAGGAGGTAATGGGACCTGTAAACTACTCCTGGAATAGAGCAGAGGCCCATATTATCTCGATGAAAGACATTATGTATAATTCCCAAACAGCACCTTCAGATTATTCGGGAGGCTTTTCGGATGAACAGTACGAGTGGCTAAAGGCAGATTTGGAACTAGTTCCAAAACAGAAACTAATTATTCTGTGCGTTCATATACCATTCGCTTCATACCATAAAACAGGAAAGAATATGTCCCGAGTGCTGGAGCTTCTTTCGACGTTTAAGAATGTTCACATTATGGCTGGCCATACGCACTATATGCGTTTGGAACCAAGTGTTGGAGGTTCTGGAATTTACGAACACACACATTCGGCCGTGTGCGGAGGATGGTGGGCATCGAATCTTTCGACGGATGGCTCTCCGAACGGATTTGCTGTGTATCGTATCGAAGGGAGAAAAATTACGAATGCCTTCTTCCAGGGTGTAAACAATGGAATGAACTCCAGAGATTATCAAATGCGTCTTTACAGAGGTAATATGCTTACCGGAGGAAAGCATGAATACTTCAGGTGGTCGCTTTCTCAAAATGAAATTCTTGCCAATGTTTTCTTTGCAGATTCATCCTGGAGCGTAAAGGTATACGAAGACGGAGTCTACTCGGGAGATATGACACGCATGACGCAGAAACGTTATAATGATTCCCAACTTCCAAAATCCGAACCGAACTCAAAATCGAATCCTACGCTAGTTCCGGAGGATTCATCGCAGGATTTTTGGACTATAGGATATTTTGTTGGGGTTAACGGCAATAAACGAAGTTCATACCTATCGCCCGACTACCACATGTATCGTTATACGCTAAAGAACATTAAATCGAAGGTTGTAGTCATTGCGACAGATCCGTATGGCAACCAATATAAATCTTCCACAATCGAGTCTGCGGTGGAAGATGGGTATCCTTATTATGTAAAAAGTGGAAATAACTAAACCAAAATAACCATGAACAAATCTTTCGTAACAGTTTCGGTACTTGCCTTGCTCTTGTTTGGGGGATGTTCCAAGTCTTCAACGGATGAGCCCCTGGATAAAGAATTGACCGAACTTACGGCGTATTTAAGCTTCGAATCAAGAGCTTCCGCCTCTTCCAATGAAGGAACTCTTTGCTTTCTTTGGAACTCGGGTGATAAGATGCGTCTTTATGATTCTGGGCTTTTGACACGTTCAGCCATCTTTACGCTAAAGGAAGGTGCTGGGAAAGACTGCGGTATTTTCAAAGGAGAGTTCCCTATCTCAGGACAGCCTATTTACTGCGTTTCACCTAGTGAGCGGTGCTCGATTGAAGATGGAAACCCAATGGTGGATATTCCTACAATTCAAAATGCCTCTTCATCCGTAAATTCAACTGATGCGGTTCTTTTAGGCGTGTCAACAAATTTCAAGGACGTTGTTATGCATCCAGCCACATCCTCTATGAACCTTAAGGTTCGTCTGGGTGAAAAGGAACGTATATCTTCCGTTCGTTGCTATACGGCAAAAACGCCTCTTGCAGGAAAGTGTAAAGTTGACTTTTCTTCTTTAGCGATATACGATGCTACATCTTTGGAGGTAAGTGCTAAGTTTTCGCAGGCTGCGGTAGGTAGTGCTGAGACTCTTCTGTCGATTTCTCCTGTAGACTTTTCAAAGGAGAAGCTCTATGTACGTTTTGATGTAGAATCCGATAGCGGAAAGTACATCTTTGCATATAATCCCGGGTCGCGTTTCGAGGCAGGATGTGCCTATCCTGTTGTTTTGGATATCTCATCTTTTCGGGAGGTGTTTTCTGAAGAAGAACTTTCTCAGGGGACATTCTTCCGTAGTGAAGCTTCAGATATTTCTCTTCGGGAAGTGCGCGTAACGGATTCAACGGCAGCCGTTGAATGGAGTAATTGCTCGTTTGCTACGGATTATAGTTCTAATCTTGGCTTTGAGTATAGACTTTCGCTTTATAATGCTGATGGAAGTCTGGCTGTAAAATGGAGACCAAACGCCAAGCAGTGCATCACCAAAAACGAACTGTTTTCTTATACGCCTTCGAATCCAACCTTCCCGCCACGCTTTATATTTACAGGATTGGAACCGGATAAGGACTATAGTGTTATAGTTGAGAATCTTTCAACCAACAAGGTATCTTCTAAACTAAATATACACACACTGAAATGTTCTTCTGAAAAGGCCACATCGGTTGCCATAAATCAAGGAGATGTTGTTCTGTATGAGAACTTTTCTAGTCTTATTTGGAATGGTGATACCTCAACTTACTCCGCAGGATATGTGTCAAGTAACTTTGCAACACTTACAAACATTTTCCAGGGTGCAGCTTCTTCTGATCAGACATCCTCTTCGATAGACTTCTTTTATACAAGAAGAGATTACGAGGATGAACTCTTTGTCTCGTATTCCAAACTTCTGGGTAGCATGGGACTTTCCGATTGGGGTTGGTGGATTAATCCTAATGATGCTTCATCCTCAAATTCCACAGTCTATGCACGACCTGGATATGTAAAGGTTTCTTCTGCAAGTAGTCGTGGAGGAATTGTTACGCCAAAGCTTACATCTCTTACGAACTGCGCTACGGTCAAGGTGCGTTTTAAGGCTTTCCTTTTTGAGAAGAGCTATAAACAGGGTGATAACCCTGAAATAGAGGTTGCGGCCATTGATGGGGTAAAGTTGGATTCTTCCTGTAGGGTAATTTCTTCAAACACGATAAGTTCAAAGAAACTTTCGCTTGAGTCCTCCTTAGAATGGAAAGATTACGAGGTTGTACTTACAAATGTGACGGCAGATTCCAGAATCATCATTCGTTCCTCGGCTGCTACCTCCTCGTTCAATCGTTTTCTTTTGGATGATGTGAATGTTATACTTGAAAAGTATGAACAATCAGAGTCTAAAGTTCCTAAGCTTAGTGTTATATTTACCGAACCGCATGCTGCAACTCTTGCATGGACCGAGCAACAACAAGACCAAAGAACATACACCATATCTTTATATCGAGATGAGAGTTGTAAAAATCTTCTGAAGAAGCTCGATCTTACCATAACATCAACCGAGACATATGTAAAATGGCCTGCTCGTTTTACCTTCTCGCTTTTGGAAGAAAACACGACGTACTATGCACAGGTAACGAATCTTTCGGGAATATCGTCCAATGTCGTAAGTTTTACAACGCAGGCAAAGCGAAGTGTGCCATCGAATGCAATCATATATCAACCATTCGATAACCTGCCTTTTGGCGGAAACTATATGGAATCCGCTATGGCTTTTTCCCTTTCGGATGTTACAATATCGGAGTATTCTCCCGAGAGCCTAAGCGATGCATGGAATCATCTAAAGAGTGTAAATGCGACGGAAGATGGTTCTGCAGTCACAACATATAGCGATTCGATGATTGCTTTGATGGGTCTTTCGGGATGGAGTACCTCCAAGGCGTACATTCATCCGGGATATCTCAAGGTGGGAACGTCCTCCGTGGGAGGCTACGTAACAACTCCTATGCTTTCAACTCTTGGAAAGGACAACTCTAAAATAATCCTTTCGTTCCGTGCTGGAAGCTACATGGGAAATAACAACGACCCTCAGGCGGATCATCTGGTTGTAAATCTTATTGATGAAAACGGAAAGGTTAAGGCAACGAAAGACGCTCCGTTTAATCAACATCCATCAGCCCCAACATGGGAAAACTACACGATGGAATTTTCAGGAGCCGACTATACGGATCGTATCCAGTTCAAAACCTCGGGTGCATCTAATACGCGTTTTTGCGTTGATGATATTCTTGTTACCTCGGACGATGTAATAAAAGGGGATAAAACTTTTGGATACGTAAAGGATACGACAGGAAAGCCTCTGGAAGGTATTGCCATTTCGGATGGCTTTACGGTAACAAAAACCGACAGTAAAGGATATTATGAGCTAGATACTACAATGGATACATGGTATATCTTTTACTCGATTCCTTCCGAAGCGGACATTGAAGTAAATGAAAACGGATCTCCACTCTTCTTTGAACGTTTTTACTTAGACCGTAAACGTTATGACTTTAAGATTAAGATGCGTGCAGGTGGCCCTCAGCAAAAGTTTAACCTTATCTGTATGGCCGATCCTCAGGCCCGTTCTGGTACGATGGCTAATCGTTTTAGAGATGAAACCGTACCTGCCATAAAGCAGACAGCTTCAACCTATAACGTTGAATCCTATGGTGTAACGCTTGGTGATGTGGTTTATTCGTCGGGCTCGAATAACGCCAATGGTAATATGGAGAACATGCGTTCTTTAATGGCGCGCGATCGCATTGGTATTCCTATCTTCCAAACAATGGGTAACCATGACTACACTTATTTCTATGGTTCATCCAATCCACTCCGTCCAGATGCAACTTCTTCGAGCATAAATTTGAAGGCACAGCGTGCTTTTGAAACCTGCTATGGTCCTGTTAACTACTCATGGAACAGAGCCAAAACTCATATCGTGTGCATGAAGGACGTTATTTACAATTCGACAACCGATGCATCTGACTATACGGGTGGATTCCTTCTAGAGCAGTACAAATGGTTTCAGCAGGATTTAGCCCAGGTTCCAAAGGACTACCAGATAATTCTTTGCGTCCATATTCCATTTGCATCCTCTTCAGCAAACGGAAAGTATATGCGTGATATGATTACGCTCATGAAAAAGTATGCCTCGTATCATATAATGTCTGGTCATACGCACTATATGCGAAATGAAACTAATTTGCAGTCGCTTGGAATTTACGAACATGTACACGCTGCAATATGCGGTTGCTGGTGGAATTCTAATATGAACGGTGACGGATGTCCAAACGGATATGGAGTATATGAAATAGAAGGAAATCAGATTGCTAATAGTTATTATCAAGGAACCAACAAGGGCCAGCGTGACAAATACCAAATTCGACTTTATAGAGGAGATGCACTTTTGGGAGGTGCCAAGCAGTGGTTCAAGTGGCAACATGGCAGTTCTGTTCTTCTGGCTAACATTTTTAATGCTAGTGATAAATGGATTATCAAAGTCTATGAAGACGGGCAGTATACAGGAAACATGGCCAAAATAGCATACAAGAAGTATACTGATTCTTCGCTTCCGAAGTCTAATCCTAATAGTCATACAACACCAACGATGATTCCATCGAACTCTTCGCAAGACTGGTGGGCGATAGGGTATCATGTGGGCGTGCTGGGAAAGACAAGCAGCTACTATACGGCAGGTTACCATATGTTTAAGTATACCTTGAAAAATCCTTCGGCATCCATAAAAGTTGTAGCGACGGATGAGTATGGTACAGAGTATACTGCAACCCAAATCGAAGCAGATGTTTCAGGAGGATATCCTGCCTATATAAAAACAGGATACAAATGATTCTAAAAAGAAGCCTCAGGGAAATCCTTGGGGCTTTTTTTGTGCGACGGGCATGTCGCTAATCCAACCGGTGCAAGTCTGGTCGTGGGTATTTACCACCAAGCGAAGAGAATGACAAGTCGTTGTTAGTAATGACAAGGATGAAGGAAGTCAGTATCGAGACTTTTGAGCCTACGAACAGAAACTTGATATAAGGCTAAATGGCGGATAAGGTTGCAAGACAAACCGAAGTCCAAATGGTAAACGTAAAGCCAAACGAGTAAATCAAGAGGTTGTGAAGTCAAGGATTAGAGGCTTACCCCGTGAGGCCCACCCAGCGTATAGATACGTGCAAAAAAAGCTTATGGGTGGGAGTCAGCTGAGCCCATAGTAGGTGTTAAAAAGACACTGAAGGGGTTAATGGACGTGTAGTGCGAATCGCTGCAATCAGAGCATATATTAAGTCCGAAAGGGGAATATGCCTAAAGCATGAGATCGTAACTCATGACGGCTAAAGACCTGGGATGTTCTGTGCTGTTGAAAACAGAGAGAGGAGCAGCAGTGGAATTGTTTACAAAATCACTGTGAATGCAACATGTCTGTAGCGCCGTATACGAGACCCGTACGTACGGTGCAAGGTGGAGGTGCGGAAGAGAGTTCCAATAAAATGGAAAAATCCCTCTCTTCCCATCTACCCTATTTGACTCCTTTTTACTTACAGCTCCTTTTTGCCAGGTACATCGTCTGAGGCTTGCGCTTCAGATCACAATCCATCTTTTCGGTAAAGAGATCTTTCTTTCTAATTACAATGTGGAATTCAACTTTGCCTAAATCGGGTTAGTCAATATAGCTGATTATATCAGTTGCAATCCCATACATAGTCTGAGATAATCCTTGAGAACCTGTGGTGAATTTCTTTTCTTGATCTTTTTTTATTAATCGATTGCTTTTTACGAACTCACTATTGAAATTGTATGTAACTCCTCGTGATAATTCTTGCAATTAGCTTATAACTAGCCACTGGATTTTCACTATTACATATATTTTTCTTAAAGAGAAGTGTATTTGTTCTGACTCTAAATACTATATATTCAGGCATATCGGATCTATTCGCGAATATTTTTTCTTTTTTGATGTTTTTGTTTGACAAATTGTTTGCGAATTTGTTTTTAATTATTATCTTTGCTCCGCTAAACAATTGAGATACTCATTGATAGCGGTAGGGCGCATTCGTCTATCGGCTAGGACGAGAGATTTTCATTCTCTAAAGAGCAGTTCGATTCTGCTATGCGCTACTTTTTCAATCCGGATTAACCGGATGTTTTTTAAGAATATTGTAAAAGATTTTAGATATGGCAAATCATATTTCGTCGAAGAAGAGAATTCGTCAAACTATTACAAAGAGAGCTCACAATCGTCTTTATCATAAGACTGTTCGTAATGCAGTAAAGGCAATTCGCAATACAACAGACAAGGCCGCTGCAGAAGCTCTTTTGCCAAAGGTAGCTTGCATGTTAGATAAACTTGCAGGACGTGGTGTTATTCATAAGAATAAGGCAGCTAATTTGAAGAGTTCAATTCAGCTTCGTGTTAATGCTTTGTAGTTTTTTGTGATTATTGGTTTAAGTGCCGCATTTAATGCGGCCTTTTTTTTATTTTGTCATATCCAGAACTATCTGCAAAAATTCATCTTCTTTTTCGATATATGCAGCATGTGCCGCTTCTTCAAGGCTAATTACAAGTTCTGTTCCGATGCTTTCAAAGATTTTTGAAGCCAATGCTTTATCTATTGTTTGATCTTCATTTCCAAAGACGAATCTGATTTTAGCTTTGTTTTTTATAACATCCTCGCAGTAATCCTCTCTTTTCTTTAGACCCTCCAGCAAGGCAATAACACCTTCCTGTTCATTTGTCTGAGCGATTTCCTTTAAGTCTTCTATATCGTCAGCATACTTTTTGCGGTTGGCGAACATAAGTTCTGCATGGCTTTTTTCCATAGCCACTCTTTTTCCATCGCGCATTGCGTTAATACAATTTTCGATGAATGAAATTTCTGTATTTGTAGGTGCTGCGGGTAGCGCAGAAAGAATTACAAGACCTTTTATTTCCTTAGTATAATGTTTTAGCATGGACAAGGCTATATATCCTCCAAGATCATAACCAAGTATATAGTAGTTTTGTAGATTGAGCCTTTGTGCCATCATATGCACTGTCTCTGCAAGATAATCCATTGTATGGCATTCACCATTGATAACGGATATGCCGTGCCCAGGAATGTCGACTCGTACAACTCTGCGGTTTTGGGAGAGCTTTTCGGAAAATTTTTCCCACATGACCATATGTTCCTGTAATCCATGAAGTATCACTATACACTCACCTTCTCCCATCGAATCACTTACGTGCAGTGGAGTCTTACCGGCCATTATGAAATTTTCAGTCATATTCCCATCTTCTTTTTAATTCATTAAACAAATATTTGAAGTCTAATCTATTCGTATAGCATACATGTGTCGTATGCCTAACGCTACACTTTGCAAGGTTAAACATTTTCTTCTGAAAATGAGCAAGAATACATTAAAAACATCTTCTTATCTGCCATTTTTGATAATAACGACAAAAGATTACACTCTAAATGGAACATGACAGGGTTCTAATCTTATCATGCATGTGGCTCAATTATTTTCAACAGCCTTACAAACTATGCTTGATAGGTGGTAACTACTCAGTAGGATTTTTTAATGCTTGCTGCTTTTTCCCGTAATTATTGTGCCTAAATTCATTTTTGTACATTAGACAAACAGAAAGCAATTTCT
>JAGHTK010000048.1 GCA_018065435.1 Candidatus Alistipes equi | reverse complement strand
AGCAAAGATAGGTGATGATGTCAAAACCCTTCTAAACGCCCCTTTCGCGGAGCCTCATACTCATCACGCGAGAAAATCCTAATTTCACCAATGTCAGTTCTCAGGAAACGATTCAAAACTGCATTACCAAAACTACCGGTTCCACCGGTAATCATTAGAGTTTTGTCCTTATAAATGCTCATATATTTATTTTCAATTATTTACAATTACTACATCCTATAATTTTGACCCATAAAACTCTTTATACCACTTAGCAAAAGCCCTTAAGCCATCTCTTAATGAAGTTGACGGCTTAAATCCAAAATCTCTTTCGAGAGCACTTGTATCAGCAAATGTAACTGGGACATCTCCGGCCTGCATTGGAACTAGTTCCTTATGCGAGTCAAAGTCATAATCTTTTGGAAGTACACCTGCTGCAATGAGTTCTTCCTGCAAAATCTGAACAAAATCCAATAGATTCTCCGGATTGGAATTTCCAATATTATAAACTCTATATGGCGGAAGCGGAAGTCCATCTTCTCCCATCTGTTTAGCAGGTGCTTTATGCATTACCCTTTGCACACCCTCTACAATATCATCTACGTATGTGAAATCACGCTTACAGTTTCCGTAGTTAAATATCTGTATCTTCTCACCTTTTATAAGTTTATTGGTAAAACCAAAGTATGCCATATCCGGACGTCCGGCAGGACCATAAACGGTAAAGAAGCGAAGTCCAGTACTTGGAATATTGTATAGTTTGGAATAGCTATGTGCTAGAAGTTCGTTGCTCTTTTTTGTTGCCGCATACAAACTTACCGGATTGTCAACTTTGTCTTCTTCCGAGAAAGGCACCTTGGTATTTCCGCCATAAACGCTAGATGAACTTGCATATACCAAATGGTCGACAGGATAATTTCTACATGCTTCCAAAATGTTGTAAAAACCGATAAGATTGCTTTCGATGTACGCTTCAGGATTTGTTATGCTATAGCGAACTCCTGCTTGAGCTGCGAGATTTACAACCGTATCAAAATGATACTGCTCAAACAACGTATCAATTAATGCTTTGTTAGAAAGATTTCCCTTTACAAAAGTATACTTGTTTTGAGGGTACTCACTAGCACATTGTTCTATCTGACGTAAGCGATATTCCTTCAAAGAAACGTCATAGTAATCATTAACGGAATCCAATCCCACGATATTTACCGGAGATTCGGTTTTTAGAAGTCTTAAGACCAAATTTGAACCAATGAATCCCGCAGATCCTGTAACTAATATTGTATGCATATTATTTATCACTAATAACTTGTAGATGTGCATTAGTATTGTATAATGCAGTTAAATAGGCAAGGTCAATTCTATAGAGATTATCTTAGTAGTTTGAACAAATCAAAAGCAAGCATCAACCAATATACTGTTTGACCTTCCTGTATTATTTCAAAAAGACTCTTTAATTTCTCAAACTTTCGTATATTTGAAGATGCAAATACACTTGCAGCCCCCAGTGTTCACTTTCCGCACAGTGCCTGGGGGATTTTTATTTTTTTAGTTCCCGTACAAGAGGTGTGAAGTATGACTATACAATTAGCGTCTAATTAGACTTAAACGCCCTAATCCCTTCTAAATATATCTCTTGTATATACCTTCGTTTCCACATCATCCAAACACTTGTCATAGCGGTTTGCTATAATCGCCTGACTAAGTTTTTTGAACTCTTCAAGGTCGTTCACTACCCTACTTCCAAAGAATGTATCTCCATTAGGTAGGGTCGGTTCATAGATAATAACCGTTGCTCCCTTGGCCTTGATGCGTTTCATAATTCCCTGAATGGCACTTTGGCGGAAGTTATCGGAATTTGATTTCATTGTAAGACGATAAACGCCAACTACAACTTCTTTTTCCTTATCAGTGTCATATTGTGAACTTCCTTCATAGTATCCAGCCATTCGAAGGACCTGATCTGCAATGAAATCCTTTCTAGTTCTATTACTTTCCACAATGGCCGTAATCATATTCTGCGGCACATCCTGATAGTTCGCCAAAAGTTGCTTTGTATCCTTTGGTAGACAATACCCTCCATATCCAAACGATGGATTGTTATAGTGTGTTCCAATACGAGGATCCAATCCAATACCATTAATTATCGCCTGCGGGTCAAGTCCTTTAACCTCGGCATACGTATCAAGTTCGTTAAAATAACTAACTCTCAACGCAAGATATGTATTTGCAAAAAGTTTTACGGCTTCCGCTTCTTTCATACCCATAAAAAGCGTATCGATGTTTTGCTTTACAGCTCCTTCCTGCAAAAGACTAGCAAAGATATGCGCATACTCCTCTGCCTTTGGATTTCCCACTGCATTAATGGCTGCATTTTCTTCCTCCCAATGTTTTTCTTCTGCATTCGAAAGTATCTTTGGGTATCCTACGATAATTCTGGAAGGCCATAGGTTATCTTCCAATGCCTTGCTTTCACGAAGAAACTCAGGCGAAAACAATAGATTAAAGTGTTTTCCTTTCAGCGTAGGATCCGTTAAAAATTTCAAGGCATACTTCGTATAAAGTCCTCTTGTATATCCTACGGGAATTGTGGACTTTATAACCATCACAGCATCCGGATTAACTGACAAGACAAGATCAATTACATCTTCTATGTGATGCGTATCAAAGAAATTCTTCACAGGATCATAATTCGTTGGAGCTGCAATTACAACAAAATCTGCATCCTTGTATGCAGCCTTACCATCAAGCGTTGCTGTAAGATTAAGCTCTTTTTCCGCAAAATACTTTTCGATGTATTCATCCTGGATTGGTGAAATCCTTTTGTTGATTTTTTCCACCTTTTCAGGTATTACATCAACAGCCATCACTTCATGATGTTGCGAAAGAAGCGTTGCAATACTTAGTCCAACATATCCCGTTCCTGCAACTGCAATCTTTAAGTCCTTAAATTCCCTCATTGTTATTTAATTTATGCTTTAATATACAATACAACCCAAAATTGGAACTAATCAATACCAACTATAATCACAGAGGTCTAAAGCAAAATTTATCCTCTTCTATTTTCCAACCGCAAATCTTACGTTAACGTTATGAACGCACATTATTTGACATTAGTAGGATGATAATATTCAAATTTTATTGGATTGATGCTTTTCTGCTGTATAATTGATATGTGACTACAAGAAATATTATTTGTTATTGGTTCTTCAAATGAATAGATTGACAACTCTCCATAAGTTATCGATAGCTTAAAGAGATAAGTTCCTTTTTCAGTGATTACCTTTTTAAGTTGTTGTACTATAGCATCTTTTTGCAAACATGCAGGCACTGAAGACTCATCCCAAGGAACAGATATGAAAAATTGAAGTTCACCTGCCTTTTCTTTTACCTTCAACCTGACTTCACTATAAATATTTTCTCGATCTCGATAAAATTTCGGAAAGATGCTGAAACTAGTCTCCATACCGTATTCTGTCTTGTCTTGATTATCAAGAATAACACGACTAGGACTACAAGCGAAGAGCTTCGATAGAGTCTTGTTCTCATCACAACTAAATTGATAAGTTCTTCCAGGTTCAACGAACTTAAAAAGTTCCAATAGACCCCTTTCACCTCCAGTATATGCTATTTTCGCTCTTTTGTAATTTCCGATGCAAGCTTCAATATCATCCTTGCGACACAAAACCGTTAAATTCTTAATCTCACAATTATTTTGTTTAAGAAGCTGCAGACTCAATCTATCGCCAACTTGTAATTTCGTGGTAATATTTGCGATACATGTATTTTTTAATTCATCGGATTTTCTTTTTCGCTCTGCACGCAAATATGCTTCGTATTCTTCTTTTGCTTTGCGTTCCGCTTCATATACCGCCTGCTCTTGCTTTGTTGGTTTGAAAAACTCAGACATGTAATACGCTGCGTTAGGTTTTCCATTCAACCCATAAATATTGCCCCAATTAAAGAACTTAAATTCCTTTAGAGCCTTAGGATTGGTGGAAAATACATTCATATACTTTCCAGCAATCACCATCTCGGCATTTGTGTAGAAAACAAAAGGATAGGAGCCATTATAATTGTTTCTGTAGTTGTACCCAGATATTATCAACACATCGCCATTTTTTCTTACGAGCGATACAAGATTCGTAAAGTTCATAATCCTGTTATCAATTGACCATCCATCCCTGGCAACTGCGAATTTATATTCTGTAATAGCAGTGCAAATGTAATCTTGCAAAAGTATGCTGACACCGACGCCTCCCATATTACGCATCGTATTATTGTGCTCATCATACTTTCTCAGATTAAAATGTTTAATGGGATTATATGGGATAGCGACATTAATGAATCCCTTATCATTCGAAACAGAAACAGTTATTTTAATATCAGTATCATATTCAACAAATCGATTCCAAACGGAAACAAATGATTGTATTGCTGACTCATCCTGAAATCTCTTCGCATAAGCATCTGAAAGTCCGATTGTATTTACCGTAATATTGTGAGATGAAATTTGAGAAAAAACACTTACTGTATTAACTAATATCGTAAGTGTAAACAACATAATTATTTTCTTCATTCCAAAAATCATAACCTATAATATTAGTAAAACAGTAAATTGAGATTGTTGTTAATGTTATTATTTTCGAAAACTACGCAAAAGATTCCTTGTTGCAAAGACATCTATAACGATTGTTTTCTAATCAAAAACCTAACAATTCGCTTAGTATATAAGAGCGCATCGTTGAATCACAATAAGCCTTGTGCTAATTGGCACATTAGAACGGGTAAAGAATCATAAAGTCAGCTTTTCTCCTTGTCGTTTACAATATGACGCCATTCCCTCAACTATATCCGGAAAAGTGAGTGTATGAAGTATATTGTAGTTTTTAAGGTACATCTTTATACCACCATAACGATTAATGTACTCGTAGGATTGCTTGGTGGTAAGTGAGAATCGTTTGGCGAACTCAGAAATGAGAGCCACAAGAAATTCCACCTTATTTCTTTCAAGTTAACTCTAAGCGTACCTTTTTAGTCAATTTACGATTACTGATTTCGATTGGAAGAAAGTTGATTGTATTTTTTGAGCGCCTCACCCAAAAGAAATATCGCTCGTTTTAACTCCTTTTTTTCCAATGCGTACGCCAGACGCACCTCATTCTTGCCTTTTCCTTCTTCGGAATAGAATCCCGATGCCGGTGCCATCATAATGGTTTCGCCTTCGAACTCAAAATCCGTCAGACACCACGCACAGAATTTATCCGAATCATCAATTGGAAGCCTAGCTACAGTATAGAAAGCGCCCATTGGAATTGGAGAATAGACTCCTGGAAGTTTGTTTAATTCATCCACCAAACAATTTCTTCTTTCAATGAACTTCTCGTATACATTCATTGCATACTCCCTTGGAGCATCAATCGAAGCCTCTGCAATTATCTGACCAATAAGCGGAGGAGACAACCGCGCCTGACAAAATTTCATAACAGCCGAGCGAAGTTTCTTATTCTTCGTAATGAGTGCACCTATACGAATTCCACACTCGGAGTATCGCTTCGATAAGGAATCTATAAGAACAACATTCTCTTCGATGCCTTCCAGGTGACAGGCCGATATGTATGGGGACCCTGTATAGATAAATTCCCTGTAGACTTCATCCGAAAAGAGATACAAATCGTACTTCTTTACAAGATCTCTGATTTTATTCATCTCCTTTCTTGTATAGAGATACCCCGTAGGATTGTTCGGATTACATATCATAACGCCCTTTGTACGAGGCGTTATCATCTCTTCCAGGCGCTCAATGCTAGGGAGTGCGAAACCATCCTCGATGGAGGATGTAATTGGACGAATAATGGCTCCTGCCGAAATAGCGAAAGCCATGTAGTTTGCATATGCTGGTTCCGGCACAATGATTTCATCCCCGGGATTCAGGCACGTCATAAAAGCAAACAGTACGGCTTCCGAACCGCCCGTTGTAATTATTATATCCTCAGCCGTAAGCTTTATCTGATATTGGTCATAATACCCTACAAGTTTTTCTCTTAGGGAAAGAAATCCATCACTTGGAGAGTACTCCAATATCGTACGGTTAATTGTTTTAAGTGCCTGAAGGGCAACGCTTGGAGAATCCAAATCGGGCTGGCCTATGTTTAGATGGTATACCTTCACACCTCGTTTTTTTGCTTCCTCTGCTAAAGGGGCCAATTTACGAATTGGCGAAGAAGGCATTCTCACGGCACGTTCTGAAAGTTGTGGCATACTATTTTTTGTCAAATTTTGAAAAACGTGAATTGTTCGATATGAACTCCGGTACGGTCTGCTTCATAAGACAAACCATCGTATCGATGTCTACCTCACGAGAAAGATGTTCCAATTTGTCGGTTACCTGCTGCGCTCCCGCGTAGTCGTACTCTCTTACCTTTGCTATACGAATTCTTTCATGAAGCGTTGGAAGCGTATTCTCGGCATTCGAAAGAACTTCCTCATAGAGTTTTTCTCCAGGACGAAGACCTGTGTATTGAATTTCTATATCCTTATCAGGACGAAGTCCCGCAAGTTCTATCATTCGGCGAGCCAGATGATCAATCTTTACGGACTCACCCATATCAAATACAAAGATTTGATTGCCGGTAGACATTGTAGCAGCTTCCATTACAAGTCTACAAGCCTCCGGAATTGTCATAAAGAATCGTGTTATGTCTTTATGTGTAACCGTAACGGGTCCACCGTTTGCTATCTGCTCTCTAAAGTGCGGAATTACTGAGCCATTTGAACCTAAGACATTTCCAAAGCGTGTTGTTACGAACTTTGTACACCCTTGCTTTTGTCCCTTTTCAATTGCAAGACCTAAGGACTGTACATAGATTTCCGCAAGGCGTTTTGTACATCCCATGACATTCGTAGGATTTACAGCCTTGTCCGTTGAAATCATTACCATCTTTTTGGCATCGTACTCGATACACTTATCCGCCACGTTACGCGTTCCTGCCACATTTACTAAAACTGCCTCACAAGGATTCTCCTCCATTAAAGGCACATGCTTGTAGGCTGCCGCATGAAAGACGTACTTTGGATGAAATTTTCGAAATACATAATCGAGTCTTGCCAACATTCTCACATCTCCAATGACCGGAATGAAATCCAGTTCCTTGAATTTCTCCTCCAACTCAAGTCTTAAATTATGCATTGGAGTCTCTGCATTATCAAACAAAATAAGACGACCCACACCAAACGATGCGAGTTGACGTACAAGTTCCGAACCGATACTTCCGGCGGCTCCCGTTACAAGGATAGTTTCACCCTTAAAGGTCTTCTCTATTTCAGTTAACGAAATTTTAATTTCCTTGCGACCCAATAAATCCTCGATTTTTATTTCACGGATAGTTTTCGAAAGGACTTTTCCATCAACGATTTCATCTATGGTAGGAGCAATAAGTACCTTTAATTCCTTTTTCAGTGCATATTCTATAAGACGGGATTGTTCATCCTGAGCTTCGTGTGAAGTAGCAAAAAGGATTGCATCGAAACGAAACTTCGTTTTTAAGAATTCTATATCCTCGATGCTTTTGAAGTAGAATACACGTTGTTCGGAAATTATATGGTTCTTTTTATGTTGTCCATAACAAAGAAATCCCCGAATTGAGTAGTGAACGGAGTTCTGCAAACGTGTAACAAGCGCAACGGATTTATCCGATGTGCCGTAAATCAATACATTTTGACGCTGCGAAGACTTCTTTACAACTTGCTTCATTGCTTCGTACGTAGTAATCATTAATACTCGAACGGCAATAAGAAGGAACGAAGTAAGAAAGAAGTCCAAAAAAACGGTTGCTGCAAGGGAATTGGACCAAGGAGCAAAACATACAACGATAAGAAGTATGCAGATACACTTTAGAAAGGCTGCTACAACAAAACGCAACATCTCCTTTAAGGTAGAATGACGGATAACCATTCTATACGTACGAAGCGCATAGAAGGCACCAAACGAGAAGATGGCTGCTAACAATAGCCACTCCATGGTAAAGAGTATTGCACCCTGCTGGGATATTATCGAAAAGAGAAATAAGGCCAGAACAGAAGCGAAGATGGATACCATCATGTCTATAAGAAGAATGAGCCTGGAGGAAAAATATCTCTCAATATTTCTTTCAATAAATTTCAACATGATCTAAAGTGTTGTATCGATTATAAGACAATGATATATAAAAATAGTCCCTCGATTAAGGGAGTTCATTTGCTTAAAACTTAAATTTCTTGTTTAGATTTTCACAAAGTCACCAACTTCAATTTGAACAGCTACGCCTATAACGTCTTCAAGTTGAATAGTTGCCTGACGTGACCTACGACCGGGGATTTTTTTTAAGACAGCTTCGCGTCCAACAAGAGGCCCTCTTATGATTCTTATGCGCTCGCCTATGGAAAAATTCGAAAGTGATACATCGAAATAGACAGGGTCCTTACCGTGATTTGAAAAGAAGATAAATTCATCCATATCCGCCTTTCTTACTCGCATCGGTTCATGCATCTGACCTCCCTTCACGTAACGAAATTGCAGGTAGGAATTTCTTTCTCTAAGTTCACAAATTGAACGATAGTTCGAGTAGATAAAAAGAAGCGAACGAATAACAGGTTCCTTTTCTTCGACGAGCCTTCCACCACGATTCTTCTTTACAAGACGCATTGGAGTAAAGTAAGTCATCTGCCGTTTTTGTAAATCATCCATCGTAGGCTTTCGATGATTAAACAAAAAGCGCATAACATACCATGAAGGAGGATCTAGAAGAGCCTTCCCACAAATTTCCAAAGAAGAATCCAGTGGATAAGAATCCATCAACAAAAAAATTAAATTTTAAGCCACCACACAAAGTCTTAAAAAGTGAAAAACAAGCCTTTCAAAAAGTGGTGCTTTTTCCATCTTTTTTTCAGTAGGCACATACCTCCGAGTCCTCCGCAATCACATAAAACGCTGATTACGAAGTAATTACAAGGTCATACCGCACAATACAAATTTACCCCCCCCCCGATACGATTTTAGAGAGGATAAATATTATCACAAAGGTAGCAAAATTTACATTAAAAACAATCCAAAATTCAAATATAATGGTAACTACTCAGTAGGATTTTTTAATGCTTGCTGCTTTTTCCCGTAATTATTGTGCCTAAATTCATTTTTGTACATTAGACAAACAGAAAGCAATTTCT
>JAGHTK010000014.1 GCA_018065435.1 Candidatus Alistipes equi | reverse complement strand
CAGAAAGATTTACATTAAAAGGCGAAAGTCTTAGAAAAAAATATTAACTTTGCAGCCGATTAAAGTGAACGGATATCACTGGAAATGGTGAACGGATATCGGTTGGAATATGTACTATGTAACAACATTTGAAAATTATTACCGAAAAAGCCAGATTTTTATTTACCAATTTCATCGTCACACATATCACAAATCATCAAACAATCCATGAGCTGTCACTTGATTCATTATCCCCGTCGAATTCACTCCACGCTTTACTCCTTTCGGTGTAACAAACGTATCTATCAATCCATGCGTTACACCTGTCACTTCTGAAAAAGTATTCCTACGTTCGTTCAGCCGCATGGCGTAATCCTTTGTCATTTCATATTCCGTGCGTGCAAACTTCATTTCCACAAGATTGTGTAACCCATCTGCACGTTTTATCACAAGGTCTATCTGTGCGCCTTTTCTGCCCAGCCTCTCATCTCCTGCATAACGCCAAGTGCTGGCTGTAGTTGCCACACCGCTTATGCCGAGGCTCTTCTTGATCTGCGGCAGATGCAAAAAACACAGAGCCTCAAAGGCAAATCCCTCCCAACTTTCGACACTCCTGCTGTTGAAATTATGCAGCCAAAACTGTTCGTCCATTGAATTGTTGCCATCAACATATCGGAAAAAGAACAGAAGGTACATATCCGACAGACGGTACAACATATCCCGTTCCTTGTTGCCATATTGCGCATACCTGCTCACGAAATCACAATCTTCAAGGTTCTCGAGCAACGTTGTCAGCGTTCCTCCGCTCACATTGATGGCTTTTCCTATCTCCTGTCGTGTATATCCAGACCTACGTCCACTCAACAAACGCACCGTCTGCACATATTTGTCCGCCTTCGTAAATAGTGCAGGAAACAACTCTTCAAACTCGTCTTTCAATTCGCCACCACGTCTGAACATCAGGTTATCTATATTCTCTGGCAGACTCAGATATGGTTTCAGCAAACTCAGATAATAAGGCACTCCACCCAATGCCATGTAGCATTGCATTATTTGGTAGTCATCCCAATCTATATGGTGGTCTTCCAGATAGGCTTTTACTTCATTCAGGTAGAATGGACGCAAATAAATCCTGTGTGTAATGCGTCTGTGCAATCCGCCACGGTTCTTCTCAAACTTCTTCCTCATCCATGCGGTTGCACTTCCACAAGCAATCAGCACTATATCATCCCTGTTTGTTGCCCAGGCATTCCAAAAGTCCTCAAGCTCCTGTATCAGTTCGTTGCCATAGCGATCCATCCATGGCATTTCATCCAAGAAAATGACCTTACGCTCATCTTTCGATTGTTCCAGATAACTTTCCAATGCCCTAAACGCATCTTTCCAACACGTAAAATCATTCAAATTAGGATTTCCGCAAACACGCCCAAGTTCATATCGGAAAGCTTCCAATTGTTCTTTCTTGCTCTTATTGTACCTACCCACGAAATGGAAAGTGTAGCAATCCTGGAAGTAACTTCTAACCAAAAAGGTTTTTCCAACACGTCTTCTTCCTCGGAGCAATATCAATTCCGACCTACTTGAATGAAATGCTTCATCCAGCACAAGCCATTCTCTTTCTCTGCCTATTAACTTATCCATTTTTATATAGTTTTACCCGTAAGTGTATCCTGACTACTTGTTACGGGTAAAACTACAGATTACAGTTTTACCCGTAAGTGCATCGCAAAACATAGTTACGGGTAAAACTGTCATTGCCCGATATATGCACTATATCTATGTATATTCCAGTATATTAACCCTATAACTATAATATCAGGACAAAATACCTAATTTCCGTTTGCAAAGGTACGGATAATTTTTGAAATGGCAAAACAAAATGAAGTAAAATTAGTTCATTATTCCATCTGTGTTGGCTTAAGAGCTCCGGACTATTTCTCTGCTCTTAACGTACCACAAACCTTATTCGAAGCCACACTCTTTATATTCTTTAATCCTATTATCAGTCTCTTTCTTAGACACTGCCTTATCCATGTAGTCAACGACAAATCTGTACAAACTTGGATAGCAACTATCTTTTAGTTTGGCAACGTCAGTCCATTCAGAAGGAAAATCCTCTTCGTCAAACAGACATCCAACATAATCGACAAAGGCAAGAACAACAATCTTTCCATCGTCGTCAAGTCCTACTCCATAAACCGTAAGGAAAACGTTATCAATAGAAGTGGCATCAACTGGAATATCATCACCAGCGGCCACAATGTAACGTTTCTCGCCTAATGATTTCAACAGTTCTAAAGTTGCTGAACATGCTTCTGCATTTATATTTTCTACTTGTTCCAAATACTTTTGGGGATTCAATAATTTATCCATAACTTTTCTCTAAGTTACTTCATTAAATCAATTACTGAGTCCACTTTAAAAAGTCGGATGGTTTATTGTTAATATTTGTTTATCACGCTCAAATTGTAGTCGGATTATTTGCGTATCTGGAATAAAAGTTGTATA
>JAGHTK010000079.1 GCA_018065435.1 Candidatus Alistipes equi | reverse complement strand
GTATAACTATTGTCCTACATTCTATCGCTTGAAATAAGTAAAAAAATAGGCGGAAGGGGCTTGATTGTCTCTTCCGTCACCATATATAAATAAGATGAGATATTCTAGTTTTTCCTTGATTTTCGCTGCATGTGTGGCACTTACTGGTCTTTTCTGCTCCTGTTCGAGTTCTAATGATGAGTGGTCACCATACACATCCAGAGCAGCCTTCGATAGTGATGTTGCTACGGGAGATGCCGCAAGGCTCACAATCACAACAAAGGGTGATCCGAAATACACGCTTCAAGCGGAGATTGTTTCAGGAAGTGATTTTGCATCATTTTCTGAGGAAACATCGATTCTAAGACGCACAGGAATTGTCGGAGAACCGATTGCAATCTACCTTAAGGCCAACGATACGGCGCAAAGAAGATACGGAAATGTACTTTTACGCTACTCAAGCGGAGAAACTTTTTCTTTGGATTTCTCACAACTTGAAAAGTCGAACGATCCGAAATACGATCGCGTATGGGCCGAACAGCCAGCTCACAGAGAAAACGATGCATTTATCTACAAGACATACTACACTACCCTCTCTTCAGGAAAGAGAGTAAGAAACTACTCCGTATGCTTTGATAAGGAGAAAAAAGTGTCACAATGGGTTGCATATCCACTTCACTCCATCTATACATCTTCACGTGATTACACTACGGGAGGAAGTACAAAGGGAAGAACGGACGCATGGGCCTATGATGACGCCGTAACGGAATACTCATCTTCATCACCTCACTACAAGATTACGGGATACAATCTAACCGATCCAGTAATAGATCAGTCCTGCCAGCAGTACATAATCTCGACTTATGGAACAGAGCACGCCAGGGGGCATATGCTTCCTTCCGCTTCGAGATACTCCACATGGCAGACCAATGCACAAACCTTCTATGCTACGAATATGATGCCTCAGAACTACGATTTCAATGCAGGTTCGTGGGCAAAGGTAGAAAATGGTGCCAGAAACAAGCAGACGTGTGCAGATACGCTATACGTAGTCGTAGGAACGCTTTACGAAAAAGCAACCACTATTCGTGATAAGAAAGGCTCTACAATCACCGTTCCTTCACATTGCTACAAGTTGCTCTTAAGAACCAAGAATGGCAATACCGGAAAAAGCATAACTCAGTTTACAAATGCATCTGAGCTGAAATGCATTGGATTTCTTTTCGAAAATTCTGATAATGGCAATATCGACATCCAGCGTGCCGTGGTATCGGTAAAGGAAGTTGAAGAGCGATCTGGTTTCACTTTCTTCCACAATCTACCAAAAGAGATAGCCGACCAAGTCAAATCACAGAAAAACTATTCAGACTGGAATTTCTAAAGTTCCCAATATATGCGTATGAAAAAACTTTTACTCCTAAGTCTACTTGCAGCAACGGCAATATGCGTCTTTGCACAAAAACCGCGTGTTGTTGCATTCTATAATCTGGAGAACCTCTTTGACACAATCAACGATCCGGAAAAGAACGATGAAGAGTTCCTACCTCAAAGTAAAAGGGCATGGAACACCATCAAGTACCAGAAGAAACTTTCAAATATGGACAAAGTTCTTTTCGATTTGGCAGTCGAAGCTGGCAAGGAGTTCCCTACGGTAATCGGCGTATGCGAAGCTGAAAACCGCGGAGTTCTGGAAGATCTCATCAGTCAGGACAAGCTCTCTCACGCAAACTATCGCATCTGCCACTTCGATTCACCTGACCGTCGAGGTATTGATTGTGCTTTTCTATATCGTCCTGATGTTTTCAAGCTGGAGGGCATGAAATCCATAAAGTTCAATATGCCAGGCCGTCCGGATTTTATCACACGTGATTTTGTCACGATGTGGGGAACAATCGAAGAAGAGCCGTTCTTTTTCGTTGTAACACACTGGCCTTCAAGACTTGGAGGCAAGGAAGCATCGGCTGCATTGCGTAATGCTGCGGCTAAACAGTGCCGTGAATTTGCGGATTCCGTACGAAAGCTTAACCCATCAACCAAGGTCATGATTATGGGAGACTTGAACGACGATGCGACGGATAGCAGTATAACCGAAGTACTGGGCGCAAAGGAAAAGGTAAAGGATGTAAAGGATGGAGATATGTATAATCCTTTCATCTCACTTTTGAAGGCCGGCTATGGCACTATCGCCTACAGGGATGCTTGGGGTCTTTTCGATAATATCATCCTAAGTGGCAATCTTGTAAATCAAAAAGCAAACGGATGGCACATTATTAAAAAGCAGGGACGTAAGTTCTACGGAAACATTTTTGTCTCATCCTACATGATTCAACAAGAAGGTCAGTTCAAGGGATACCCTTTGAGAACCTTCACAGGAAACGACTTCCAGGGAGGATTCTCCGATCATCTTCCTGTATATATCCTAATTTCGAAATAATTAACTGTTCAATATATGAAGAGACTTTCACTATTTATTGCACTCGTCTTTTGTTATGCATCGCTTTTCGCACAGGAAGGTGGCATCAAGGGACGCGTAGTGTCAAGAAACGGCCGCAATGCCGTATCTGATGTTGAAGTCACGCTATCCTCTGGGGTAAAGGCCATCACGGACAAGGATGGTTACTTCGTAATCAAAAATATCCCAAGAGGCGACTACACACTCAGTTTTTCAGCATCAGAATATGAAAATTTAGAAGTGCCTGTAAAGGTTGAATATACCTTGAAGGACATCCAAAACGTTGTCATTATTCCACAGAGTATCCGTGAAGGCGTTGACGAATCTGTCTTTGCAGAAATAGACAACGATTCATCGGCAAATGACAATCAAGCGCTACCTACGGCACTTGCCGCATCGAAGGACGTCTACAATAGCATTGCCACATACAAATTCTCCGAAATGCGTTTCAATCTGAGAGGTTACGATTCGCAGTACAGTGACATATACCTTAACGGCATACGTTTCAACGATGCTCTTACGGGTTATGGCCCATGGAGTCTGTGGAGTGGATTGAACGATGCAACACGCAATCAGGACAACGTTACCGGTCTAAACATTTCGGAACACGGAATAGGAGGTATAAATGGTGTAACGAACATCAATGCCAGAGCTTCGCAGGTCAGAAAGGGCTTCCGTGCAAGTGTTGCAAGCGGAGCTACGACTTATCGTCTTCGTGCTATGGTTACCTATGGCTCTGGACAACTTGACAACGGATGGTCATACGCTCTCTCGTTCTCAACACGTCAAGGTTCTCACATGTATGTCGATGGAGTGTATTACAACTCATTCGGATACTTCGCTAGTGTCGAAAAACTCATTCGTGAACGCCATCGTCTCTCTCTTACCGTACTTGGAACTCCTCAGGAAAGAGGTGCACAGCAAGCATCGACCGAGGAAGCATACCAGATGTTTGGTTCAAAGTACTACAACCCAAATGTCGGCTACCAAAACGGGAAATTGCGCAACACTCGTGTAAGAATTTCACACGAGCCTATCGTCATGCTCAACTACCTGTTCAAGGTATCGGATCGCACAAAGATTTCAGCCGCAACTTCCATTCGCTTCGGAAAGAACGGATACTCTGCCCTTACGTGGCAGGAAGGAGCCGATCCACGTCCAGACTACTATCGTTACCTCCCATCTAACTACCTGAACCAGTATTCAAGTGGTGTTGACGGAATGTTCCCTGAAACAACATCAGCCGAACTTGAATCTCTGATTGCAGCAGCGATAAATGCCAGACTTGCATGGAACGGTCGCGTTGACTTTGATGCTATGCAAAGAGCAAACCGTCATTACGATCCGACCGTGGACTATGCAGCGGGATATCGTTCAAACTACATGATCGAGGAGCGTCACACAGACCAGCTCGACTACAATTTTGTAGCTAATTTCAATACGGAACTTTCGAAGAAGAGCACACTATTCGGTGGCGTACGTCTTAGAATAAATCGTACGGAATACTACGATCAGGTAAAGGATTTGCTTGGCGGTAATTACTGGGTAGACACCGATAAGTTTGCAGAACGTGATATGGGAAGCAATGCAATAGCATACCAAAATGACGTTGACTATTATCTTCTCACAGGGCACCCTAGAGTTGTAAAGGAAGGAGACAAATTCTCATACGACTACTATGCCAACGTGCGTCAGGCTCAGGCATGGGCAAACTATACTTTAAGCACCGGTAAGCTAAGATTGAAACTTGCCGCCGAGGCTGGATATTCCTCTACATGGAGAGATGGCCTTGTACGCAAAGGACTTTTCATGCAAGGAAACGATTCCTACGGAGAAAGCGAGCATTTGAACTACTTCACATACAAAGCAAAGGCTAATGTGGCACTACGCTTCTCGGGTGCACACTCCCTGGAAGTGAACCTTACATCGATGCAGAATGCTCCTTCATTCCAGTCTTCGTTCGTTTCTCCAAGAACAAGAAACCAGACAAATCCTGGCATCAAGGCTGAAAAAATTCTAGGAGCGGAAGTAACTTACAACGTGAACCTGCCATTTGTGAAGGCTCGTTTGTCGGCTTACTTCACCGATATGAAGGATGGTGCGAAGGTTATCTCGTACTATGATGACACACGTTCATCATTCACAAACTTCGCAATGTCTGGAATTGACAAGCGCTACTATGGAATGGAACTTGGTCTGAATATCCCGCTTTACACGGGTCTTTCACTCAATGGTGCCTTGAATCTTGGAAAGTATCAGTATACATCAAATCCGAACTTTACACAAATTGTTGATAACTCGGCAAAAGTTATTCTTCACGACCAGGTCAACTGGGACAAGATGTACGTAGAAGGTTCACCTCAAACAGCTTTGAACGTAGGACTTAGCTACCGCACGCCTCACTACTGGTATCTTTCGTTCGATTTCAACTATTATGATCGTTCATACCTTTCAATGAACCCTGCATATCGTACAAGAGCTGCCGTACAGTCTTATATGGATGTCATAAGTCAGGAAGCACCGACGGATGATGCATTCATCTATTCCTTGCAACAGATTAACGAAATAAGAAAGCAAGAGAAACTCGATAGCGCCTATACGCTCAACGCAAGCATCGGAAAGAGCTGGTATATCCACCGCAAGTACACTCTCGGTTTCTCAGCCGAAGTAAAGAACTTAACGAACAACCGCGGTGTAAAGACCGGAGGATACGAGCAGATGCGTCTTCGCAAGCAACGTGGTGGAAACGGAGTTACGACAAGTTCCACTCCTGCATGTGACTACTACTACCGCTTTGATTCAAAGTACTTCTACATGATGGGAATAAGCTATTACCTCAATCTGTATTTCAGATTCTAATCCAAAGCTATGACGATTATGAAAAAAATATATACAATATTTGCGCTGATGTCTCTTCTTTTCATGACAGCGTGCTACAACGATTTTAGCGATGCTAAGGAAGAGATTATATACGATGACGAACTTATCGAGTCTATAGGCGGAAAAATCATTACTATTGCTGATTTGAAGCAGATATACGTTGATGTTCACGGAACGATACAGGGCTTCGGCACTACCTCGGCAAAAAATACAACGCGCTATGTGCATTTCGTTGATGGAAAGGCAAACGCAACGGAATTCGAACAGGAGAACAATTGGTACTTCGAAAGCCGAGACGAAAGTGGCGAATTGCTTTTCATCAAAGGAAAGGTCATTTCCAACGATAAACAAGGAAACGTCTACAAGTCACTCTACATCTTTGACGGAACAGGTGCCATCGAACTTAAACTGGCAAACGGACTCTATCTGGAATACGAATGCGATTTGCAAGCTAAGACCTCTCAATGGGTATACGTATGCTTAAATGATTTGTTTTTGGGTAACTATCGTCTGATGCTTTCCCTTGGAGACATTCCTACAGAAAGCATTAATGCATGGGGCAACTACAAATACTATTCCAACTCCAACATTACATCCTTCGGACGCATCCGTCAGCAGGTTCTCAAAGGAGAAAAGTGTACTTTAACGGAAGGCCCAGAGTTCGAAAATGATATTCTTGAAATAACAGAAAGCAATTTCGACAGCAAAAGTGGCATACATAGTTCTAATCCTGAGAAATATTTCGGAAGATTGATTCGTTTCAAAGATGTAAGAGTCATGTACCGAGGTGTAGAAAATCAGGACAGACTTGTTCCAGCTCCACTTCTGAATGGTTCGTATGATCAAATATATCCATCATGGATATGTACATCGGGCCTGATGGTGGATGGTGCACTTACGCAGGTTGTTAACCAACCATGGTACAAACTGGCATATTCAAAGAACAGCATATCCCTCTACGGAAGCATGTGCGTAGGTTACAACGAGGCTGCAACATACACTTCCGATCCTGGTGTTTACATTGTCCGCACAAGTGGATATTCAAAATTTGCAAACAGATTCATTCCAAAGGACGGAGCTCGCGGTGATGTTTTGGGAATCTATTGCATCTACACCGGTTCCGCTTCAAAGAGTCCTTATACAGGAGGTCAATCCGACTATGCAACTTATCAGATTACCGTCAGCCGTCTTGAAGATATGACATTTGATATGGAACCTGAAAGTGATAGTTGTGGATGGAAAGAACTGCTTCTTTGGGCAGAGGAGAACTACCCTTCCTACACCCTGTACAAGGCCGGCACTCCGGAAAGAGAAGAGGCTTTGAAAGCGTGGAAGCAATACATCGATGAAAATACGCCAAAAGCTGCTCCTCAGGAATGGGTATCTTGGGGCGAATGGGTGCTAAAGTGCATTCAAATAACACCTGAGAAATCATACACTCTTCCTGAAACAATTAAGGAAGATGATGAAGCTTCTGTAAACGACTAAAAAAGGAAAACGCATAGAATTTCTTTCAAACAGAAATTTCAATTGTAAAAAATAAGGTAAGGACCGACTAAAAGTGTCGGCCCTTATTTTATTTGAAAACTACAAATAACGAAAAAAAAATTCGACAGAGGTAGCAAAGACAAATCCTTCGAAAAGTCTATTTGAAAAAATCCTTAAACTGGATAGGACCTCGGTGTAAAAAAGCGACCTTACAAACGTAAACTCTTGTTTATTGGCTTTGGCTTAGCTTTACCATTTCATTCGACCTATTCCAAAGCCTGATAGACATTCGTTTAGCTCATTAGACGTTATTTACAGCAAGTCCAAAGAAGTGTCCCAATACATACTTTTCATCCAACAATTACTTATAACGACTTGTGATTGCATCATTTGATGAAAAACTCAATCTATGAAATTGAAGCAGTTAGCCGCAAGGTGTTATGACCAACACACAAAAAATCCGTAGCGAAAACTACGGACTTATATGAAAAATTATGTTACTAATCCAGTTATCGAAGTTACCACTTATTTCCCGAGTACAACTCTTTGAGCAACCTCCTGAAGGAATTTACATTTTTTAGCATCCAATTCGCAGCAGTCTGTATTTTCGGAGAATGGCTGGTGAAACATAAGCAGATAGTTCACACACGCCTTTAGATAACTACCGTACTCGTTTTGATGCTTGTTATCGTCTTTATAAAGAACTATATCAGGTCTTTCAGCACGTACAATGATAAATGCATCACCGATAGGTGAAACAAGCGTCTTAGTAGCTTTTGCAAAGAGTTGTGTACCTTTTCTAAGTTGATTGTCAAATTCTTCGAAAGAGCCGAAAGTTCCGTATTTATGCCCAGAATAAGACCACGTCTGCTCCATGAATATCGTTGCATGAGGAGAATATTGTCTTACACGGCATACAAGGTTTTTGGCATCCGTCATAGCAAGTTTATGCTGCTTTGGGTTGCGTGCGTAAAGTGCGTTAACCTGACTCTGGTTCTGAAGGAAAACAAAGTCGTACTCATAGTCATAAGATTCGATACACTTGATCATTTTCGGATCCTGAAGATGGCGGTAAAAAGTATATCCACCTACAAGTGCAGACTTTAATTTGAGAGGATGTCCCTCGCTTTTTGATATTGCTTCGAGTTTCTTGTGAGCATCACCTACAAATGTAAAAGAATTTCCCACACAGAGTACTTTGGTTTTCTCCTGAGCGTTCACGCCAATAACAAAACAGAAGGCAACCAACAAAAGAATTAGACGTTTCATACTTTGGTATTTGGTTTAGGTTAATATACAAAAAAAAGGGTAAGCTACTTATATCGCACCGCTACGACCACATACCCTTGCTTGATTCCTCACCTGGGGGAGTTCTGTAGGAGCTGGTCGTATAAGACTTACCCAAACGCAAAAATAGAAATTATTGTTATCTTTACAAAAAATAAAACAAAGTGTCCAGAAGAAAAATCACATATACCATACTTGCAGCGGTAGTGCTTCTGCTATCTGTATTTGCCTTCTGGTCTTTCTTTGCAGAGACATCCGATAACGGCTTTTCGCTTCACATACGCAAAGGTGAGAGCTATGATACACTTCGAAGTGAACTTCGAGGTCATATCCGCCACTTTTGGGCATTCAATCTATATTGTTCATACATCAATTTAGACAAACGTTTTAAGGGAGGATTCTACCAATTCTCTCCCTCGGATAATGTTAGAGATATTGCAAAACGTATTGCTATAGGTGCTCAGGACCAAATTAAACTTATAATCTCACCCAAAAGAACCAGTCGAGAGATGGCCGGTCTGATTGCCAAGCAAATTGAAGCTGATTCCGTAGAAGTGCTTCATGCCTTATGTGATAAAAAAAACGGATCTGAATTATTTTCAGGATGCGACTCTTTGTTCTCCTACATTATTTCAGACACGTATTTCGTATTCTGGAACACTCCGGCAGATGAACTTGTACAAAGGCTTACCTTTGAAAGCAGTCGCTTCTTTTCCCAAAAAAGACAGCAGAAAGCAAAAACAATGAAATTAAATCCACAAGAGATTTTCATTCTTGCATCTATTGTTCAGGAGGAAACCGCACGAAAAGAAGACATGCCAATAATTGCAGGAGTATACCTTAACCGACTTCGTCAGGGAATATTGCTTCAATCTTGTCCTACGGTACGATACGCACTTCAAGATTTTTCCATCAAACGCATACTAAACAAGCATCTTCGCTACGAATCATCATACAATACCTACCTTTACAGAGGATTACCACCCACACCGATTTGTTCGCCCGTAAAGCAAGCCTTAGATGCCGTTCTAAACTATACAGAACATGATTTTATGTACTTTTGTGCTGATGCTCACCACCCGGGTCACACAATATTTTCCAAAACGTTTAATGAGCATAAAAGATTATCCAATAATTTCAGAAGAAAACTTGATAAACTGAAAATATACAAATAGGCTATGAATAACAATAAAAACATCTTTTGGAACAGTATCCTAAAGAACTCCTTAGTAGTGGGCATTATGATGATGCTTTCCAAAATTATTGAGACTAAAATGCTTATGAACGCAGCAAGCGGCATGGGTCTATACACGATTGAGATGCTAGTAGTTTTCTCGGCATTCATCTATTTGCTTGTTCGCTATACGAAAAACTACCGTACAGCGCTTATGGAGCAAATGAGCGAGCCGAAGGAATTCACCTTTGGACAGGGATTCCGTTTCATCGTTATGCTATGCATCATATCAAGCATTATTATTACTCTTGGTAACTATATCTACGTACACAAGTGTATAGGATATCAGACTTATCTAAATGAAATATCAAATGCTCTGAAGCAGTACATTGCATCAGCTCCAAACGCGGGGGGTGCGATGGGAACTATTGACCAATTGATGAGTCGTATGCGTGCTCTTCCAGAACCTGGAATTCTTAAGGAAATATGGTCCGGAATTTGGTCATACGCATTTTATGGCGCATTTTTGGGCATTATTATTGCAGCATCACTAAAGAAGGGTGCGTCTCTTTCGAAGAACGAAGATGATGACGACATTTAGTAAAAACATAAGCATTGTAATTCCACTTTACAACGAAGAGGAATCCATCAAAGAACTTTCCGCCTGGATAAGAGAGGTTTGCCTAAAGGAGAATCTTTCCTACGAAGTCATTTTTGTGGATGATGGCTCAAAGGACTCGAGCTGGCAAAAAATAGTTGAAGAAAAAGAGTCTTATCCGGATGAGATTAAAGCTGTAAGATTTATGCGCAATTACGGTAAGTCTGCAGCACTCTACACCGGATTTGAATTAGCACAGGGAGAGGTCGTATTTACGATGGATGCCGATTTGCAGGATTCTCCGGATGAAATCCCGCAGATGCGAAAAATGCTTCTTGAGAATAACTATGACATAGTTTCCGGCTGGAAGCGCAAGCGCTTCGATCCAATTTCAAAACGTTGGCCTTCGAAGTTCTTCAATCTAACGGCGCGTATTGTATCAGGAATTAAATTACATGATTTCAATTGCGGACTGAAGTGTTATCGAAGTGATGTTGTAAAGGCAATCGAAGTATATGGTGAAATGCATCGCTATATTCCGATACTTGCGAAAGATGCAGGTTTTAGCCGAATTGCGGAAAAAGAAGTTACGCATCACAAAAGAAAGTACGGAGTCTCTAAATTCGGTATTGAAAGAATGCTCAAAGGGTACTTAGACCTTATAACGGTTTCTTTTATGACCCATTTCGGACGCTCTCCAATGTACTTTTTCGGAGGACTTGGGACCATTATGTTCCTCCTTGGAGGTTTCACTGCCATATACCTTATAATTCATAAAATCGTGCTACAAAGTTCAGGCTTACCAGTTAGATCTGTAACAGACCAACCGCTTTTTTTCTTAGCAATCATGGCTGTTCTGTTAGGAGCCATGCTCTTTTTGGCAGGATTTCTTGGAGAGCTCATCATTCGTTCATCTTCAGACAGAAATAAATATTTAATCAAGGAAAAATTATGATTCAACGTATTCAGACACTATATATGTTGCTATGTTGTGCAGCACTTGCCGTTACAGCCTTCACTCCAATAGCAATGTTTACCGCTAACGGAGAGGAAATGGTTCTTAAGGCATTTTCTCTCTCATCCACATCTGGCTCTGTAACGATGTCTGCTCTTTGGATGGGCATTCTCATATGGGCATCTCTTATATTGCCACTACTTATGATTTTCTTCTATCACCACCGCACATTTCAGCTTCGTATGATGGTTGTGGAGTGTGTACTATTGCTTGGTGTTATGGCATACGAAGCAGTTTACTGTTTCATAACTGTAAAGTATATCCAGGGAATGGAACACTGTGCATTCAAAGTGCAAACTGGCGCCATAATGCCGATAGTGGCACTGATTCTCTCCATTTTGGCAGCGCGAGCCATTTTTAGGGATATAGTGCTTTTACGTTCGCTCGATAGAATTCGTTAGATGGCACGTTCAACGTAAAAGAAGGCTAAAAGGCCTTCTTTTTTGGTATAAGCACATCCGCACGAAAATGATTTTCTAATAGTTAATCACATGTACCATACTTCTTTTTGTTTTGTCTTGGCTAAAATCCACATCAAAGACCATATGGAGCACTTCGACGCCTAATGCGAAATTTCACATTATCCGTGAAAGTCTTTTATTTCGCACTCGACACTGTCTATAGACAGGATGCTACTATCAGAATGAATGACAAGGATGGAGCATCATCAGCTAATATTGACACGTTTCAAAAGATGGCATATGTGGCGACTGTCATCTACAAGATGTTAATGACAAAAAAGCCTCGTGTGAAAATCAAGTTGGGCATAAGAGATATCGATTAACTGTGATGCAAGTTGTAAAGAGCTGAAAAAAGTTCTAAACATGAGACCACTTTAAAATGTCCAATTTTCCAAAATGTTCAAAAATTACACTCTGACAATCAATTGGTTATAAACGATAAATAAATTTGTAACGACTTTTTCAAGTAGACTCAAACATGGACACCTCTCGAGTCGTCGCCTAAAATATAGGCTCATATCTAAAATATCTAGCTTCTACTTCCCCACAAACCAACATGGGTAGGGGATTTTACATCTACGCACAAATGGTAATTGCTTGATATATAGAAATCTATCCAAAGAAACGGGTCAAAGCTTCCATTT
>JAGHTK010000146.1 GCA_018065435.1 Candidatus Alistipes equi | reverse complement strand
CGTTCTCTACGAAAAAATGCAGCAACTACTTCGTGAGGGTCATGGATGGGATAAAATGCTTTATCTTAGCTTTGAAGACGAGCGACTGGTAGGCTTCACCTATGAAGATTTTAATATCATCCTCGAATGCCACATTGAAATGACTGGCAACGATAATCCGATGCTATTTCTTGATGAGATTCACAACATCGACGGATGGGAGAAGTTTGCACGTCGTATGGCTGACAGCAAACGGACGGTAATCATCACCTACGATGAAGAAAAGACCATTGAAGATGAATATGGAATGATTGAGGTTATACCATGTTGGAAATGGTTGAGAACAATAATAATATCTATACAAAAGAAAACACCAATAGAAGACCTTGTTCCTGCGGTGCAAAGCGTCAATACACAAAGGTGTAATGTGTAAATTTAAACGACAATCCCTACATTTAACTCCTTATTAAACTATGAAAAGAATTGTTGTGATTATTTGCTTCGCATTTTGTTTTATTGTGAACGCCCAAGCACAGAATACTAAAGGCGAGGAGAACTTGGAAAAGCCAACATATGCTTTGTACAAAACACAGAATATGTGGATATTCATTAAGTTGAATACGCGAAATGGCCGCATGTGGCTAGTTCAATATTCTGTTTCAAATCGCAGTAATATTGTCCAGACGGATTTAAGTCTAGAAAATCTTGCTATTGGCAAAGAAGCTAAAAATGGCAGATTCAAATTGGTCCCGACTGATAATATGTGGACATTTCTTTTGTTGGATCAAATTGATGGTGATGTGTGGCAAGTTCAATGGTCCCTAGAATCTAGTAATAGAGGTATTATTAAAATAGGATGAGCACTGATTTACGTTTCATGATGAAAAAAGAGGTGTTTCGTACCCTCTTTAATAAAGGTTTTGTCATCAATCGTGATAGCCAACCGCTCTTATGGGCATCAGGATTGAAACCTTTGCAACGTGGTGAAAGTCGCGAAATTCAGCTCTTGATAGGTGATGTGTTATGTCCTGCCACACTGAGAAATTAGAACATCATCACCCCAAAAGGTATTGGATCCTCTGACATTGTACAAATTTTATATTCGGCAAATTCTGAGGCTGCCAAACAGATGAAACTTGCATTTCCAAACAGTTACAACTATCTTACTTCAAAATATCAGGAGAATCCAAATGCTACATTACGGCTCCCTGATGATGTGAAGGAGTATTTCATACTGAATAGCACCTCAATGCCCGGAGTCTTTGAGATACAATCAATTCGGTACTATGACTTTGTTCAGGTTCGAAAAGAGCTCAGTTTAATTGAAGAAACTTCATTTGAAAGTTTGACTGATATCACTGCCGGATACCAAATTACAGAGTCAATGCAAAAAATACGTAGGCTGGACCGCTCAATTGGTGATTCGTTGAAACAATTGTATGACTACCGCTGTCAGATAACAGGTGAAAAAATTGGCAATAATTATGGCGATGTTGTCATTGAAGCACATCATATCGAGTTCTTTACCACATCCTTAAACAATGATTCTAGTAATATCATTATCATCAGCCCCAACTTTCACCGCATCATACATAAGAATCTTCCTATATTCGATCGTGAACATCTTGAATTTCACTTTCAGAATGGGGTGGTGGAGAAAATCAGACTGGACAAGCATCTCCGGCAACAGGGATTAAAATAAGAATTATAGTAATGGGCCACTCAAACTAAACATCTCCTTCGACCGCCCCGCCAACGAGAACTGGGTACTGGCTCAGTCTCGATTCCAGAACTATGTCAACGATGTTGATTTTACCAATTGACAGAAATCTTGTACATCTTCTTCGGCATCCATACGGCGAACGTGGGGCAGACAGGATAGAACAAGAAACCTAGTTGGCGATAGCCTGGTACGAAAATATGCACATAAAAAGTGCTTCAGCAGGGGATCTATGCCTCTATCGTAGTAAATAGATAAAACTTCCGGTCGAAAATTTCAAATGAAAAATAAAAAACGTAAATTTGAAAAGTTGAACGCAGAAAACAGATGGAAAAGTCGCTACTTCGCTCAAATAAAAAACATTAAACGACAATTCCTATAATATGCTTCGACCATATCAAAAAGAATTTCCGATATGCCATCTTGGATAATTTTAATCAGTCTACACCTGATGAATATGTGCGGCAGAGGGTGTCTTATTGGAAAGAGGTTTTCAGATTAAGGATATTTGGATATAACAACTAAATGTAGGATATATATGTCAGAACTTTACCTTATAACTACTCGACAGTGTGCCAGGCTGCTCAATAAAACCATTCATGAAATAAGGAAAATACTGGCGAAGAGGCAAATTGACTATGTTCGTGATGAGGCTATGGTATACAAGATAAGCCTCCGTAGTACATTGGAATACGCAAGCATAAAGGAAATAGAAGTTTCCGATTATGATCTGCAAAAGGTTAGAGAGCAGATAAAGCCTTGGCGAGAAACGGAAGACTAAGAGTTTGGTATGTGTCAGTTCTACCCTTAGCTTCTGTTTCACAATATCCCAATTTTTCGTTGTTATAGACTTATGTGTTGAAAATGAGGCTCTTTCACCATTTAGCGTAAGAGTGGTCATGATGGGCGCTTCACCGTTTTTTATTGTTTTACTTGGTGATACCCAGAAGTTGGTTGTGAATGTTTGTTTTTCCATAACGGATTTTGTTTATTATGGTACAAAATATCAATCACGTAGTTATTAATATTCAGGGACTTAGCTTGAATTCACAACCATTTTTGAAATTTCGCTATATGGTTGTGAATAGGTTGTGATTACGGCTTATCTCCGGGTGTTTTCAGGCCATTTTAGACGTACGAAAAACCATCAATAGTACCAGTTTATAATGGCTCGACTATCTCATTCACTCAGCTTCAACCTCATCCTCCATGCACCCCAATACGCATAAAAAATCCCCGCAATTTTTACATTGCAGGGACTTTCTATTATATGTAATTCTTTGATTACTTGTTCATAGCCTGAGCAACGGCAACGGCAACGGCAACGGTAGCACCTACCATAGGGTTGTTTCCCATGCCGAGGAAGCCCATCATTTCAACGTGAGCTGGAACTGATGAAGAACCTGCAAACTGAGCGTCAGAATGCATACGTCCCATTGTGTCTGTCATGCCATATGATGCAGGACCTGCAGCCATGTTGTCTGGGTGAAGAGTTCTTCCTGTTCCACCACCTGATGCAACCGAAAAATATTTCTTACCTTCAAGTTGGCATTCCTTTTTATAAGTACCTGCAACTGGGTGCTGGAAACGGGTAGGGTTCGTTGAGTTTCCGGTAATTGATACATCAACTCCTTCCATGTGCATGATTGCTACTCCTTCACGAACATCGTCAGAACCATAGCAACGTACACCGCCACGAACTCCATCTGAGTACTTCGTTTCAGAAATGATGTTTACCTTACCAGTATAGTAGTCGAACTCAGTCTGAACATAAGTGAAACCATTGATACGGCTGATGATTTTTGCTGCGTCTTTGCCAAGACCATTCAAAATAACGCGTAGTGGCTTTTGACGTACCTTGTTTGCCATTTCTGCAATCTTTATTGCACCTTCGGCTGCAGCATATGACTCGTGACCAGCAAGGAATGCAAAGCATTCTGTCTCCTCACGAAGAAGACGTGCTGCAAGATTTCCGTGGCCAAGACCTACTTTGCGGTCATCAGCAACAGATCCTGGGATGCAGAAAGCTTGTAGACCTTCTCCTATTGCTTCAGCTGCTTCAGCTGCGTTTTTTACACCTTTCTTTATTGCGATGGCTGCACCGATAACATATGCCCACTTTGCATTCTCGAAGCATATCTTTTGAGTCTCCTCGCACATTTTGTAAGGATCTATTCCATTAGCATCACAGATAGCCTTAGCCTCTTCGATGTCTTTGATTCCGTATTTTCCAAGAGCTGCATTGATCTGATCAATTCTACGCTCGTAACTTTCAAAAAGTGCCATAGTCTTTACTCTTTACGTGGGTCAATATATTTAACAGCATCGTTGAAACGGCCATAAGTGCCTTTTGCTTTTTCAATTGCTTCAGGACCGGTTGCACCGCCCTTGAGAGCGTCCATAAGCTTTCCAAGGTTTACGAATTCGTAACCTATCACTTCATTGTTCTTATCCAAAGCCATCTTTGTGCAATATCCTTCCGTCATTTCAAGATAGCGACTACCTTTAGCCTTGGTTCCATACATAGTTCCTACCTGACTACGAAGATTCTTTCCAAGATCTTCCAGTGAACCACCGATTGCAAGACCACCTTCAGAGAAAGCAGACTGTGTACGTCCATAAACAATCTGGAGGAACAACTCACGCATAGCAGTATTGATTGCATCACATACAAGGTCTGTATTCAAAGCTTCAAGAAGAGTCTTACCTGGAAGAATTTCAGATGCCATTGCAGCTGAGTGAGTCATTCCAGAGCATCCCAAAGTCTCAACTAGAGCCTCTTCAATGATACCATCCTTAACGTTGAGTGTAAGTTTGCAGCAACCCTGCTGAGGAGCGCACCATCCGATTCCATGAGTCAAACCGGAAATGTCCTTGATTTCTTTTGCATGCACCCACTTACCTTCTTCAGGTATTGGAGCATTGGCGTGGTTAGCGCCTTTCGCTACGCAGCACATCTGCTGCACTTCTTTTGTATAAATCATAATAATTCGAAATAAATTTTTCTAAAATCGCGTAAAGTTACAATTTTTCTATGATAGAAAGTGTAAATCTTTCACTTTTCAATCTATAACATTTGTTTTCAGTACTTTGACTTTAATTGACTCAAATGCTTTGAGAATATTCTCTTGATTTGTCTTTGAGGCATCATATTTGATTGTAACGGTCTTCTTTGCCACATCAATCTGCATATCCTTGATTCCTTTTTCGTATGGAATGGAATTCTCGACCTTTTTGGCACAATTTGCACAGTGAATATCAGTCGTGTAAACAACTGTTACGATTTTCTTCTCACTCTTCGGAGCAGCGTACGTAATGCCGCAGAACATTATTAGAGCGGCTAAAAGCATGATGAGTTTTTTCATGGTATTCTTTGTTTTTTGGATCAATATAAGTTAAATCTTATTCCGAGATAGAATTTACGTCCCATTAGCGGTCCCCATACACACGATGAATTGAATGCTGGTGTATATGGAGTCTTGTAATTAAGAATTGGGTTCTTTTGTGTATAGTTGCCAATGTTTTCACATCCTAAATAAATTTCCCAATGTTTGATTCTGCGGCTAACCTGTGCATAGAACATTGGATAGCGAGGTGAGTAGGTGCTCTGTTCGAGATTGCCTGTTTGGGTCGGGATGCGGCTTCGTCCGTTGATTTGCGCAGTAAAATCAAAAATCCACTTGCGCATATGTGTCGCATACTGTATGTTAAGAAGGGTCTTGAATTGGCTTGTTAACGGGCGCTCTACTTCAGCGAACTCTCCGTTTGCGCGCTGAATGGTGTATCGGCTATCCGTATAGCGGAATGTCATGAAAATATCCAGATTCTTTACAGGATTCCACGTAAGGTCTACTTGATAGGAATTCGTGTAGGATTTTTTGTCACTCTCGTAGATGTATATGTTTTCGGAATCGCGTTCCTGGTCAACAATAATCGAATGGAAAAGACGGGTGTTGAAATAATCGAAACTGATTGTGAGGTCTCTGTGCGAAACGGTTGAGAATGTTTGGGCAATAGATCCTCCGAATGTAAGAGCTTTTTCCATACGATTCATATCCGCAAAGTCTTTTCCCAAAAATACTATATTGCGACCCGTTGCCATTATTCCAATGTTATCGGTAATGATATCTGTTGGACGATAACCCATACCTACCGAGGCTCGTACGACCGTACTTTTAGTCATATTCCATTTCAGATGGGCGCGCGGAGTAAGCATATGTTTCTTAAAAAAGAAGTTTCTATCGTAGCGGATTCCTGCCACAATAGAGAGCTTATCCTTTGTGGTATAAGTATATTCTGTATATGCACCTACTTCATTTTCGGTGCGATTAAATAGACGTGTAACGTTTTCTTGTCCAACGGAGGCAATATCCATATTCTCGTTTATGCGCCTGAGCGAGGCAGTAATGCCGGAATTTAAGGAAGAATGATACGTAAAGTTGTGTACGTACATCATATTGATATTTCCCATATTCTGCCGGCCGTTGTATCCTCTTAGGGCTCCGAAATATGTTTGCTCTGTAAAGTGGTCGAAGTCGAATACGAAGGCAATGTTGTTGCGTTTTTCATCGTTTTCCGTGCTGTTGAATATACCTTTGCCTACGGGGCATCCCATTTTGAGGTATGCGTTAACTTCGTTGTTTTTAACTTCCGAGCCATAGATATTGTTTGCAACCATCCACTCCTTGGAATCCATCATGCCTGGTCTGAAATTTTTCATTCCTCCCAAACGGTAGTCGCTAACGTACTTTACACCCCAGCGCATCTGCATGCCATTTTCGAACTGGTATAGCCAACGGTTGGCTACACTAGCCTGTCTTTTTTTAGGCATATCACAGAAATTATCATTATTCTTGTCGTGAGTCTTTGTGTCCATTGACCCGTGCAAAAGAATGATGGTCGATAGACGACTATCTTTTGTTACAGGCATGGCGCTCGAAAGATTTATCTCTGGACGCAGTTCACTATCAAAATATAGGTTCAAAAACATCCGTTCATGGTCCGATGGCTTTCTGTGTTCCAAATTGATTTGTCCAGTAATTGCTTCATGACCAGCCGTGACGGAGGATATGCCCTTTGATACTTGTATGGAATTTAGCCACATTCCCGGTGTGTAATTCAGTCCGTATGGTGCTGCAATGCCACGCATTATAGGACGGCTTTCATCTAGAATTTGTGTATAGGTGCCTGCAAGACCTAACATCTTGATTTGTTTTGCGCCCGTAATTGCGTCGCTGAAACCAACAGTAACGGAAGCTGAATTTTCGAAACTCTCGGCCAAAGAGCAACAGGCCATTTTGCAAAGTCCGGCAAAGGAAATACTTTCGGTCTTTAGAAGACCATCTTCCTTAACATAGTTTCCGTGAAAGCCTCCATCAACTGTAACGCTTTGCAATTCAACGCCCTCGCGAAGTTTGAAAAGTATATCAGATTTAGAATCAGATATGCGTATAGTGTCATTTTCGTAACCTAAAAACGAGGCTACGAGTTGTTCATGGTCACGGACCATATGGATGGAAAAATCACCTGTTAGAAGGGTAGCCACGCCTACATTTGTGTCAGCCCAATAGACCGATGCCCCAGCGAGAGCCTTTCCATTCATATCCGTCACCTTGCCCTTTATATCATCTGCATATGCAATGAGTGTAAGGGACGTAAGAATTAATGTAATGATTGTTTTTCTTTTCATATTCCTTCTTGTTTTGACATAAATAAAATAGACCTTACGATCTAGAATCTATGCCATTACAGGAGGAGCACGAAGAGGACAGACAGAAAAATAAGGCGGTGTATACCTTTTCTTTTGCAAACGCTCTCCAGCGTTGAAAAGAGTTTCTGCAATTATGTTTTGTGTATCAGAGTCAATGATGGTAAATGACACTTGAAGAGGACTCGCACTGCTTGACTTCTTGGAAATGTCATAAAGTGTGATTTGGGTGGAATGACTATGCGTACATGAGCAGTGAGTGTCTGCACAAATGTTTTGAACAAGGGATGAAATGTCTTGCTTTTGCGAATGACAGCAACAGCATTTCTCCGTAGCATGACAATGGCAACTAAGAACCACGGCCGAATATCCGCATATCCAGCCAAGGTATACGATAAGGCTTATAGCCGCGTATAGAAACTGCCTGATTCGCATTTGTGCTATTCGATAACCAGCTTATGCTCAATAAGGGTGTCTACGAATTTTTTTGCGTCTTTGGCCACTACCTCTTCATCATATTCTTCAAAGTAGCTTTCCAAAGTAGAAATGACATCTTCCAATGTAAAATCTTTATCACTCAAATCTTTCCACAGCTCGTTCGCAACATCGTTAAAAGCTATGACTTTGGTCATTTCAACACCTTGCTTTCCCTGCATGAGGACAACATGTTCCCCAGCCATTTCGCGTACTTTGAATTTTGGATTTAGTCTCATAGTAATTTGCTTTTGTGCAAATATACTCATTTTGTCGAATCATTCACACTGAAGCCAAAGAAGACAAATCAATTTTGTTCATCACGAATACTGTTCTGCACTTCAACCGATTCCTCATGAATTGTGTTGAACAGTTTGGTTATATATTTTGCTGAAAGGCCGTTGCGCTGTGCTTTGTCCAAAACATCTTCGATGAGTTCATTCCATCGTATTCCTTGGATTATAGCTATGTTATGCTTCTGCTTATATCGTCCTATTTCGCGACTGATTTCTAGGCGTTGAGCAAGAATACTTATCAAAGACTCGTCGCATGCATCGATGCGTGAACGCAGACGATCAATCTGTCTTAGGTAATCATCATCCAATGAAGTTGCTTTACGCAGATGCAATGACCTAAGAATAAATCCTAGTTCTTCAGGTGTTACCTGTTGTTTGGCATCACTAAGGGCTTGCTTTGGGCAGCAGTGTGATTCAATCATAAGTCCGTCTAGCCCTAGATCCATTGCTTTTTGTGAAATCTCTGAAAGGTATTCCCGACTTCCACCCATATGAGAAGGGTCGCACAAAAAGAGCATTTCCGGATATGCAGCACGCAACTCTGTAACCATGTGCCACTGCGGATCGTTGCGATAGCGTCCGCAAACGATAGGTGATACACCGCGGTGTATTACGCCAAGTTTTTTAATTCCCATGGCGTTGAGTCTCTCCAAGGCTCCAAGCCATAGTTCCATATCGTGGTTTATCGGGTTTTTTACAAGTACTGGTATGTCTGTGCCTTGGAGCGCTTCAGCAATTTCCTGCACCAAAAACGGGTTTGTTGTCGTACGTGCGCCAATCCACACAAAATCTATATTGTGTTTCAGACACTGTTCTACATGCTCTTTGGTGGCAACTTCAGTACATACGGCTATAGACTCTTTCTTACGTACTTCCTCTAGCCAAGCAAGGCCTTCCGTTCCTATTCCTTCAAAACATCCGGGATGTGTGCGAGGTTTCCATATTCCGGCACGGAAAGCGCTAATTCCCAACTTTTTGACACCGGAGGCTGTCGAAAGAATTTGTTCCCGAGTTTCTGCCGAGCAAGGGCCAGAGATAATCACAGGCCTATTATTGGCAAAGATGTTCCATTGCTGAAATGGTATTATGTCGAGTTTTTTAGTCATTGTATTACTTTTTTGAAAATTGGGTATCTGTAAAATAGATACAATATATTGGCGAAGGTTAACTTCGATAGTTGAATTTTCTGTAAAAATTTGATGCTTGGTATTAGAGAAGTTCTTCTTGGGAGCTGTTATTGCTTTTTGTTAGTGGCTTTAGAAAGAAAAGGGAAACAACTGATTCTAATCAATTTCCAATGTTGTACTGCAAATGGAATGCCTATGATTGTAACTGCAAACAGGCATGACAACAAAAGATGAACAACGGCAATCTCCCACCATCCAAAGAGTATCCATATTACTGAAAGAAGGGTCGAAATGAAGCCTGCATTATCTTTCAGAGATACGTTTTTGCCGAAAGGAAATGCTGCAACCGAACCGATTCTGAATAACCCGATTCCGAAAGGGATGCCAATAATGGTGAGACACATTGCAATGCCAAATACGAAATATAACGTGGCTATTACAAACCCACCCAGAATAAACCAAATAATATTTGATATAGTGGTCATAAATTTTTTGTGCCAAATTACTCAAAAAATATAACATTACAGTTCTTCGTGTTGCATGAGTAGGATTGGAAATGAAAGTTGCGCTAACTGCGGTTGATGAAAGATAAAAAGCTGTTACTACGCTTGTGCCTGTCATATAATTTTCAGAAGTGGATGAATTTTATCCTTGAAACTATAGATTCATGTTCCTTAAAGCGCCTTGTCATGAAGAAAATCATTAAATCTCTTTTTTGTGCGCAAAATTGTTTACCACGTTTTTGGCCTTGATCTAGTGTATCTCCTGATTTTTTTGTAACTACTTAGCAGGGTTTTTTCCATAATCGTTGTGCCTAAATTCATTTTGGTATGATAAGCATATCGAAAGAAGTCTTAAGAACTTCGTCCAATCGT
>JAGHTK010000124.1 GCA_018065435.1 Candidatus Alistipes equi | reverse complement strand
ATTGAACTAAGTCGCTGCGCGACGGCCTGCCAAGGCTGTGGCGCAGTTTTTATTTCTGAAAAAGGCAGTGACAAGACTCTCCCAAAGGATTATCGTTTAAGTGCGACCAAAAACATAATACTTAGCACGGGTGTCCTCTTGTTACTGCCATATGAAAAGATTACCATTGCATCATCTTCATAGCAAGATGATTTATAAAAATCGTGAACCTCCGTGAAGGTAGTGATTAAGTTGATTACTACTATCATGGAGGTTTTTATGTACGAAGAATACTACAAAAAAATAGAAAAGGAGGGCCTTCTAAGAAATCGTAAAGAGGGCACAATGGAAACTTATAAAGCTAACATTAAGAAATTTCTTGAATGGGCAGAAAAGGATCCGGAGAAGTTAACATTAGATGATTGCAGGAATTATATCTATGAACTACGCGTGGATAAAAAGATGTCGACGCAGCATTGCAACGGAATTAATTCGGCATTGAAATTTTTCTTCCGTTATGTATTAAGGAAAAGCTGGGACCAGGACGTAGTTCCCAGAATGATAAATGATATAACCTTACCCAAAGTAATTGTGCTGGATGACGTAGAGAAACTGATTGATTCGGCTAAGACAGTCAGGAATAAAGCGATTATTGCACTGATGTATTCATCAGGTTTGAGGGTGAGTGAGGTTTGTCGCTTAGCACCGAATGATGTAAACATGCATACAATGCAGGTTCATGTACGCGGAGGCAAAAATCATCAAGACCATTACACAATTCTCTCACAGAGAGCACTTGATTTGCTCATAGAATACTGGCGGTCATATCCGGTAAAGAGGGACATTCTGTTTGTTGGAAGTAAAGGAAAACATGAACCGCTTAAGCCCAGCGGAATAGAAATCATGCTTAGGAAAGTCGGAAATTCAATCGGGATGGATCACATGCATCCGCATATTTTAAGGCATTCCTTCGCATCCCATATGGTTGAAAGCGGAGTTCCGCTTGAGTACATCCAGGCGATGATGGGGCACAGGGATGCTGAATCTACACACAGATACATTCATGTGGCTAATAAGGCACTTATGGGAATAACAAGTCCGCTTGATCATCCTGCACCTAAAAAGAGAGGCAGGAAAAAGAAGAATGGATGAGGTTACGATTCAGGATGTGTTTGAGAGATTTCTTCCTGAGTATGCAGAAAGCAAGAACTTCTCTGATAGGCAATATCTGGCTGTGAAGTGAGTTCAGGCTTGCCGCACTGCCCAAATGGGAGCACATGTAAGTGAGTGTGACTCTTGCCATACCAAGTACATCCACTATAACTCATGTAAGAACAGGCATTGTCCTATGTGTCAGGGGATGGAAGTTGACGTGTGGATTGATAAACAGCAGGAAAATGTGCTGAACATACCGTACTTCCACACGGTGTTTACGATACCGGAAGAATTGTATTCGTTGGTGTATTCAAATCAGCAGTTATTGTATGATGCGCTGTATCATGCCGCAAATAGGACGTTGTCAGAATTGTCTGCTGACCCAAAATATCTCGGAGCCCAGACAGGATACATTTGCGTTCTTCATACCTGGGGCTCAAAGATGAATTATCATCCGCACCTTCATACAATAGTTCTTGGCGGAGGGCTTGATAAAAGGAATCATTGGACGGACAAAAACAGAAAACTGTTTTTTTCGGTAAAGGTAATGTCTGCAGTGTTCAAAAATCATTATCTAACGGAACTTAAGAGTCTTTGGGAGACCGGACAACTGGAATACCACGGGACAGCGGAGCATTTGAAAAACCATTACGAATTCAAGGAACTGCTTAATACACTTTATGAAAAAGAGTGGATTGTATATACAAAGCAAGCTTTTAGCGGAGCACAGTCGGTAATTAATTATCTTGGAAGATACACCCACAGGATAGCAATCAGCAACCGTAGAATTGAAAGAATAGACGGAGATAACGTTATCTACAAGGTTAAAGACTATAAAAATGGCGGCGGAATGGTTTCAACATCAGTTAGGGGAAATGAATTCATACGGATGTTTCTTATGCACGTTTTACCTAAGGGATTTGTAAGAATACGGCATTATGGCCTTCTGTCATGCAGGAATAAGAAGGATAAGATGACTCTGTGCAGGAATCTTCTTGGATGTGAGCAGTATATATCAAAACTCAGAGACAAGAACGTGGCAGAGAAGATTCTTATTCTCTACAATCATGACATTTGTAAGTGCAGATACTGTGGCGAACCTGTTCACAACTATAAGGTTGCCGGAAGATATTTGCTTTGTTAAATACGGAAACTGAATATAGAAAAACAAGGCTTCCAACGGAGGCCTGTTTAGGTTACCCTAAAAGAGATTTCTTTGAGCATTTGTATAGTACAATGAATGATATTTAGGTATAATCAGATAGGAAGCAAGAGGATTGAAAATCCATAGATAGTGGCTTCGAATACGCGACTTAGTTCAATACGGAAAAATCGGTCTGCAGGCGCGTAGATAGTGAAAGCCACTATTATTTTGAGCCTGAGACCGATTGTTTCCGATACAATTT
>JAGHTK010000084.1 GCA_018065435.1 Candidatus Alistipes equi | reverse complement strand
AGCGATATTTTCGTTCTTGAGTTGAAGGTAGACGATACAGTCGAAAATGCACTTTCGCAGATTGACGATAAAGGTTACGCCATTCCATATGAGGCGGATGGCCGAAAAGTTACGAAGTGTGGAGTTGTCATTTTAAGTGAAAAGCGCAATATCACTCATTGGAGGATGGTTGATGAGAATGGAGCGGTCATTGATTATCCATGCGCAAAGGAAAGTTAAGTCTTTACATTTGACTTACCCTTAAATGCCATTACTGGAAAAAATGAGAGATGTTTGTCTCTCTTTATTTTTGCTACTTAAATACATCATTAAGTTGAAACATGGTTGAATCTTAGCGGTTAAAATTTGACTGCATTTATGGCTCGAATAGTTACACTTTCGTCGATTTTTGTTTTGTGAATTATGCGCATTTGGAGTAAATTGCATCGACAAAGCGTCACAAATCAAACCGAACCAGATGAAAAAAGATCTCACAATACTCATTACAAACGATGACGGATACCGTGCCAAGGGATTTCAGGCTATGATTGAGCTTGCAAGTCATTTCGGAAAAGTAATAGGAGTTGCACCAAAGCAAGCACAAAGCGGAAAAAGCCAAGCACTCACGATATGCGACAAGGTGTATGTCAAAAAACAAATTGACCAAGATGAAATTACCATTTACTCACTAGACGGAACACCTGTGGATTGCATAAAATTTGCGATGGATCATCTTTTGGAAAACCAAAAAATAGATCTTGTATTATCCGGCATAAACCACGGCAGCAATGCCGGTGTAAATGTAGTATATTCCGGAACGATGGGTGCCGCACTGGAAGCCTCACTATATGGCATTCCATCCATTGGCCTTTCACTTTTGAACATAGATGACAATGCCGATTTCCAAACCGTAGTACGATATAGCAAAATGCTAATCGAAAAAATTCTTCTAACAGACAATCTCGAAGGCGTATGTTTTAACATCAACTTCCCAGACATTAAATTCGAACAAATAAAAGGCGTAAGAGTTTCCCAACAGACAAAGAGCATGTGGAAAGAATCCTTTACACCTCTAAGCGAACAAGATGGAGAAATCTGTTATATGGTTCAGTGTACATTTCAAAATATGGAGCCAGATCAAAGCAAAAGTGATGAATGGGCACTTAACAACGGATACGTATCCATTGTTCCTATACAAATGGACAAGACCAGTTATAAGGACCTTCAAAAGGTATGCAGTATCTTTGAAAGCGAAACAACAATTAACGTTTAACGTTACACGATAATTTTCAATATATGAAAATAGGCGTCGGATTATGTATTCTGCTTATTGTCACAGGCATCATTCTAATTATTGCCATCTTCCTGTCAATAAGACTAATTAAGCGGACGAAATATAATATCGTGTGGATTCTCTGCATTATAGGTTTCATAACCTTTTTGGCAGAGCACATCTGTCAGATTATTTTCTTAAGCGGTGGACGAATTGCTGGAGAAACATTTCTCTACATGGGAGCATTCACCTCTGTTAGTATAGCAGCTGCCGTAATATTTGCGCACACACTGATAAACTACATCGACAGAATGGAACACCAACGCACGCTATTTAACAAACGTATTATGACAGCGGCACTGCGCGCTGAAGAACGCTCCCGTTCAAAGTTTGCAAAAGAACTTCATGATGGACTTGGACCACTGCTTTCATCCGCAAAGATGTCCCTTTCAGCGCTTGATAAGAAAAACCTTTCTTCAGAACAACAGTCCATTATCCAAAATACCTCGTATGTAATAGCAGAAGCTATTTCTTCCGTCAGAGAAATCTCGGCAAATATGTCGCCTCAGATTCTGATGGATTTTGGCATTATGCAGGGAATTCGCAGTTTCATAAAAAAAGTAGAGCCTCTACATGATATAGAGATACGCTTCGACACAAATCTTGGAAGCGAAAGATTTGACAATGACATAGAAGTTATTCTTTACAGAGTCATTTGCGAGCTGATAAACAACTCCATAAAGCATGCGAAATGTGATAGAATTCTGATAAATATCAAATATGAAGCATCCATGCTCAAACTTAGATATTCAGACAACGGAAGAGGCTTTAATCCAAAGGCAATGATTGACTGCGGAATGGGACTTTCAAATATTTCATCTCGCATAAACTCTATCAATGGCATTTTTGAAATTCAAAGCAACGAAGGTCAGGGCATGAAAGCAAGCATCGAGATAAAAGCCGTAAAACTATGACAAGTGAAGATTTTGAAATAATCCTTGTAGATGACCATACACTTTTCCGTTCAGGACTAAAAGGGTTACTTCTAAGTTCTGGCTTCAAATCCGTTAGGGAATTTGGTTCAGGAGAAGATTTCCTTCGCGAAATAAACTCCATTTCTGACGATGCCATTGTATTTATGGATTATGCCATGACAGGTGATAATGGTGCCCAGACAACCTTAAAAGCATTAGGTATGGTTCCCACAATGCGTATTATTTGTCTTTCGATGTATGGAGAGCGGCACTACTACGAAAAGATGATTGAAGCCGGAGCTAAAGGTTTCTTACGAAAGGATTCTGATATATCAGAAGTCAGAATGGCAATAGAAGTAGTAGCCTCTGGAGAGGAGTACTTCAGCCGAGACATCCTCCGTGAAATTGAAAAGAACGATCCATTGACATACGATACGCTTTCTGAAAGAGAAATAGAAGTTTTGGTACATATATGTCAAGGTTTAAGCACTTCTGAAATTGCAGAACGACTTTTTCTTTCGAAAAGAACAGTGGATGCACACCGGGCCAACATACTGGAAAAATGCAAATGCAAAAACACCGCTTCGCTTGTAGTGTATGCATTAAAAAACAAGATCATTGATATTTAAAAATCCGGGAGAAAAACTCCCGGATTCAATCAATTCAAAGTATAAGCAAAAACTAGATAACACCCTGTTCCAACATAGCCTGAGCCACTTTCATAAAGCCAGCAATATTGGCACCTTTAACATAGTTGATATATCCGTTTGCTTCCGTTCCATACCTTACACATGCCTCATGAATACTGCTCATAATGGTATGCAGACGTTCGTCAACCTCCTTTGCACTCCATGAAATGTGCATTGCATTCTGCGTCATTTCCAAACCAGAAGTTGCAACGCCACCGGCATTGACAGCCTTACCAGGAGCAAAGAGTATTCCGGCATTTTGAAGTGCTGCAATTGCTTCAGGACGACAACCCATATTAGAAACCTCAGCTACGCACCATGTACCATTTGCAAGAAGTTCCTTCGCGTCTTGCTCATTAAGTTCATTCTGGAAAGCACAAGGAAGTGCAATATCACATTTTACGCTCCATGCTTTCTTCGAAGGAGTAAATGTAGAATCCTTGAATTTTTCTGCAAATGGAGCTACGACGTTATTATTAGAAGCGCGCAGTTCAAGCATATATGCAAGTTTCTCTTTTGTCATTCCGTTAGGATTGTAGATTACGCCATCAGGACCGGAAATTGCAACTACTTTAGCTCCAAGTTCCGTAGCCTTGGTAGCGGCTCCCCATGCAACATTACCGAAACCAGATATTGCCACCGTGCAACCCTTCAAAGACTTACCCGCTTTTTCAAGCATATGGTTTACAAAATAGAGCGCACCAAAGCCCGTTGCCTCAGGACGGATAAGAGAGCCACCCCATGTAAGACCCTTACCTGTAAGAACTCCTGTATTGTATTCACGTGCAAGCTTCTTGTACATACCAGTCATATAACCTATTTCACGGCCACCAACTCCTACATCTCCGGCAGGAACATCCGTATCAGGACCAATGTTACGCCAAAGTTCAAGCATAAAGGCCTGGCAAAAACGCATAATCTCGCTATTGGACTTGCCTACTGGGTCAAAATCAGAACCGCCTTTGCCGCCACCCATAGGCAATGTCGTTAGGGCATTTTTGAATGTTTGTTCAAAACCGAGGAATTTCAGCATTGAAGGATTAACTGCCTTATGGAAACGTATTCCACCTTTGTAAGGGCCTATGGCACTATTAAATTGGATACGATATCCTATATTAGTCTGAATTTCACCCTTATCGTCAACCCATGTTACACGAAAAGTGAATATTCTGTCCGGCTCAACCATTCTTTCAACGATTTTTGCCTTTTCAAATTCTGGATGTTGGTTGTACACGCCCTCAATTGATTCAAGGACTTCACGTACAGCCTGGAGATATTCAAGTTCTCCTGGATGCTTGGCCTCCAAATCGGCCATAATTTTATTTACCTGCATAATCAAAAAAGATTAATGTATTCTATCAAAAAAGGGAGAGCACAGCTCTCCCATATTTTTTTATCGTATAACCATATTTAGAAAACAACAGTTACACGATTCTGCTCCTTAGCATTGAAAGGCAGATTCTCAGTTCCGCAACCCTGGAAAGTAAGCTTATCCTTTGCAACACCCTGCTTAAGAAGATACTCATAAACGAGCTTAGCACGCTTGTTGGAAAGTCTAACATTGTTCTTCTGCTTACCAGTCTGAGGATCAGCAAAACCTTCGATTCTGTAAACCTTACCGCTATCATCCTTCTTAATCTGATCAGCAAGAACATCCAAACGAACCTTGTCGGTTTTTGAAAGTGTTCCCATACCATAGCAGTAGAACAAAAGATCGTTGTAGTTGTTCTGAGCAACAGCTTCCTTTGCAGAATTTGCCTGAGCAGGCTTAAGATTCTTACGAGCCTCAGCAAGAGCCTTCTCACGATCTGCAAGTAGAGCGTTTGCAGAAGCAAGAGCCTTTGCCTGCTCATCAGAAAGCTTCTGAAGTCTTTCGCTTTCAGCCTTTGCATTAGCAGCATCCTTCTCAGCATCTGAGATGCGTGCAAGCATAGCAGCTGCTTCAGCCTCAGTTGCACCACTACGTTCCCAATCACGACGGTTGAAACGATATGTGAAACCTGCGAATACATCCAAAGCGTTGAAGTGAGCAGACTTCGAACCAGCCAAAGGATACAAAGCGCCCTTTGTAAGGACGTACTGAATCGTCAAATCAAGACTTACAGCCTTCTTTTTACCAAGGTTGAAACGGTTCTGGATACCTGCATCAGCACAGAAATTCCAAGTTTTGCTTACAACATCATTAAATACAACGCCCAAACCAGCACCTACAAGAAGGTTAAGGTTGTAAACGCGCTCCTTGTATCCACCAATCCAGTTAGAGAGGTTGATGAGCAAATCTGGATGTACATAAAGGAAGCCATCCTTAACAGGACTCGTTAGACCATTATAGTTATGATTATCCAAAGATCTAACTAATGTTGACATACCATTCCATACAGGATATTTCATCTTACCACCTTCAAGAACAAGTCTTGCACCAATGATTGGATGGAACCACTTAACAGCACCAATATAAACATCAAAACCTGTAACATCACCGATATTACCGGCTCCGGTACGAAGCATGAATGAAGGACCAACACCGACCTGAAGCTCCCAGTTGTCAGCAAATCTGTTCGTTACAAAACCTTTCCATGCAGGTTTCTTACCGTCCTTGTTCTCAGCAGCACTTGCCATTGCGGTTACGGACACCAAAACAAGGCACGCTACACAAAATTGTACAAACCTTTTCATAAGTTAAATATAAATATTGTTATTAATCACTAATCTTCGTGTGCACGCATAATACGCATACATTTTCCGCAAATTTATCTTTTTTTTGGATATGGAACAATTTTTCAACAAATTTTCGTGAAGAATTATTCATTTTCTCAAAAAAAAAGTCAAAAAAGCGACCCGTTTAAATAAGGTCGCTTCAATTATCTAATTTGTTGTCAATTAATCAACCACAGTGAGAATATCCGCAATTCATACATGTAAGGCATCCATTCTGATAAGCCATGGCCTGTTGACCACATTTTGGGCACTTGCTCGAAGACTTCGTCCCATTGGCAACATACTGTTTAAGTGCACGCTTGACTCCGTTTTTCCAAGTATTGATATTGACATCATCCAAATGAAGTCCATCTATAAGAGCAACGACTTTGTCAATAGGCATATTATACCTGAGCACACCCGAAATCAGTTTCGCGTAGTTCCAATAACTTTCATCAAACAGACGTGATATGCCACCAATAGTATTTGTAAATCCATAACGCTCCTTGTACTGGAAATCGTAGCGCTTGCTACCGTTTTCCTCACGTACCTGAACAATTGTTCCGTGTGTTACGAAAGATGGAATAAACATAGCATCCTCTTCCAACTTTCCGGTAAAGATTTCATACGGACGCCCATCCTGCAAGCCCACGAATGCAATCCAATTTTCCTTGCCGTTCTTGAATCTCACGACATCCGCAGGTAAGGACTGTGGACGATGGTTCGTAACATTAACGCTGTGATTACATGAATCATCTTTTTTCGATTTCTGATGCTTATCCACAAGCACGCCCTCTCTGCAACCATCACGATAAACCGTAACGCCCTTACATCCAGCTTCCCAAGCAGTTCTGTAAACCTTAGCAACCAATTCTTCCGTGACGTTGTTAGGCAAATTAACCGTAACCGATATTGAGTGGTCAACCCACTTTTGTATCGCCCCCTGCAATTTAACCTTAGCCACCCAATCAATATCGTTTGCCGTAGCTTTGTCATATGGCGAGGCTGCCAACCAAGAATCAAGTTCTTTGTCTGAAATATTTTGAAGATGTTCAACATCATATCCATTAATCTTGAGCCACTCGACAAACTTATGATGATATACGTAGAACTCATCCCAATGTTGACCCTGTTCATCAGTAAAAGTTGTAACGGCATTCGTATCCGATGGATTAATCTTGCGACGACGCTTGTACACAGGACGGAACACAGGCTCTATTCCAGAAGTTGTCTGAGACATAAGCGATGTAGTACCTGTAGGTGCTATGGTTAGAAGAGCTATATTTCGTCTTCCTGTCTTCACCATCTGAGCATAAAGCGCAGGATCTGCATCCTTTATACGATTAATCATCGGATTATTCTTCTCCTTCTCACTATCGTAAACGCTGAATGCTCCACGCTCACCAGCCATCCATACAGATGAACGGTAAGCTTCAACGGCCAACGTACGATGTATTTCAATAGCAGTTTCTATTGATTTATCCGAACCATATCTGATACCCAAAGCCGCAAGCATATCGCCTTCGGCCGTAATACCAAGCCCTGTACGGCGTCCCTTAAGGGTCATCGCCTCAATCTTCTTCCACAATTCAAGTTCAACGCGACGGATGTCCGCATCTTCCGGATCGGATTCAATCTTTTTAATAATAAGATGAATCTTCTCAATCTCAAGATCAATGATATCATCCATAATGCGCATTGCCTTGTGAACATGATTCTTGAAAAGATCAAAGTCAAAATGGGCATTCTTTGTAAATGGATCAACAACATAGCTATAGAGATTGATTGCAACCAAGCGGCAGCTATCATAAGGGCAAAGCGGAATTTCTCCACAAGGGTTAGTAGATACGGTTACAAATCCGTGTTCCGCATAGCAGTCCGGTACACTCTCGCGTATTATCGTATCCCAGAAAAGCACACCTGGTTCTGCAGCCTTCCAAGCATTGTGAATAATCTTCTCCCAAAGTTTCTTGGCATCTATATCTATTGTAAACTTAGGTTTGGATGCATCTATCGGAAAAGCCTGCGTATATGATTTGCCATTAATGGCAGCACGCATAAATTCATCATCAACCTTAATTGAAACGTTTGCGCCAGTCACCTTGGATGTATCAAGCTTTGCATCAATAAACTTTTCAGCATCAGGATGCTTGATTGAAAGCGAAAGCATTAAAGCTCCACGACGTCCATCCTGGGCAACCTCCTTTGTGGAATTTGAAAATCTTTCCATAAAAGGAACAATTCCAGTTGAAGTCAGAGCCGAATTGAGCACCGGTGAGCCAGCTGGACGGATATCCGACATATCATGACCCACACCGCCACGTCGCTTCATAAGCTGTACCTGTTCTTCGTCCATTCTGAAGATACCTCCGTAGGAATCCGCAGCTTTCGTATTACCAATGACAAAACAGTTGGAAAGAGATGCTACCTGGTAGTTGTTACCTATACCTGTCATAGGACCTCCCTGTGGAATTATATAGCGAAAATGGTCCAAAAGATTGAAAATCTCATCCTGAGAAAGCGGATTTGGATATTTATTCTCTATTCTTGCAAGTTCCTTCGCAAGACGCAAGTGCATATCCTTTGGAGTAGCCTCAAAAATATGTCCAAACGAATCCTTGAGTGCATACTTACTCAGCCATACCGTAGCAGCCAATTCATCACCGCCAAAATACTCCTTTGTTTTTTCCAATGCCACTGAATATTCTATCGTACCTTTTACATCAGTAGCCTGTTTCGTTGTTTCCATCATATCTATCATCATTTTTTCACAAACGTAGACAAACCCTAGAATCCTTAATTAGAGGATTCTTCGAAGTTTTATCACAATTCGAGGATTGTTCCAGAAATTTAGACAAAATTAAAGTGCAAGTAAATTGTTTAATTACACCTATAAATTTTCTTTATTGACAAACTATTAACATTGAAGATAAGCGACTGATAATTTTACACATAGAAATAATAGGCTGATAAACAACCTATTACAAAAGCATATCGTTTTCTAGTGCTTAAAACCGCTATTTGGAAAATGACTTGGGGAGAATCTTTGTTATCGAAACCAAACGTCTTTGGATTGCCATACGCTGTTTATCATCCACCTTATAGTAATATCTGTTTGATTTTTTATCCTCATAGAAGTACGTTACGCTCGAATGCGTCACTGTCACATATCCGCTCTTTGAAAGAGAAAAATATTTTTTTGATGGTTCTACGGCAAAAAGAACAGCCGTAGCATCCCACATCGGACGATTGTAAGGCATCTTTTCATAATAATTGAACGACTCCAGAACAGGATGATGATCCATGTAGGAGAAGTTTTGTTCTATGGCTGTATACGGCAGAAGGATGTGATATCCCAATTCAAAATCCGTGAAAAAAATCGGAGTTGGCCACTGCTCAAAGACAATAGTAGCCGAGAAACGGTCATTGTAAATGTTATACTCTTTTTTTGGCACCTGGAAATTACCAGCCATCATCACAAGCTTGTCAACACTTTTCTGGATAAGTTCAAGTCCGCTCAATGGAGAAATTTCATCACCTTTTGATTTAATAAGGCGAGCAAGATTCGTAGAAAACCCTACAGCTACAATTGTAATGTCTTTTTCCAAAGATGCAGCAAGAAGTTTTCTAAGAAGAATATATCCATCATCTACCTTATCAAAATCCGTAATTGTATGATTGTAGGAGAATTTATCGACTACAAAATCTGCATAGTTCTTCCTTTTGTTGCGGCAAACGTACTGCTCCGATGCATACGTTTTTGTAATAGCGAGAGGGATTTTCGGGTATCCGTATATTGTTCCCATAGCATCAATTAGTTTCACGCTTCCCGTTTCACGTTTACTAGAAATAATACCCAAAATATCTACCAAACCTGCATCCTGATATTTATAGAGCATATCAAGGGCTATCACATCGTCAACATCGTTTCCCATATCAGTATCAAAAATAATCTTTTTGGGAGAGGACATGACTGAACATATTCCAAATATCAGCACAACAAACAGACAAATCTTTTTCATCGCAAACAACATTTCAATTTTACAAATTTAATTATAGTGCGTAAAAAAATGAAAATGATTATTTTTGCCCAATAAGGAAAATTTACAAACAATTAACTTTATTACCAGTTGACCAAACTATACGATAACATAATCTACGGTCCAGTAAAATCACGACGACTGGGCATTTCCCTTGGAATCAATCTTCTTCCACTCACATCCAAAATATGTACATTCAATTGCATTTACTGCGAATGTGGAAGAAATGAAGACTATAGTGCAAAGGGAAGTTTTGCTGATCAGGACATCCTTAAAACGCAGTTACGCGAAACACTCCTAAGGATGAAGCGTGAAGGTGAATCACTTGACACTATGACATTTGCCGGTAACGGAGAACCCACTCTCCACCCATCTTTTTTAAGCATCATCAAATCAACCGTAGAGCTTAGAGATGAATTCTTTCCAAATTGCAAGATATCTGTTCTAAGCAATGCTACAACACTGGCAAAAGATAGTGTCCGTGAAGCTCTGCGGTATGTTGACAACGTGATACTAAAAATTGACTCGGCCTTCGAATCGACAATTCGCAATATAGACTGCCCTCAGGCTAATTATTCACTAGACGAGGTGGTAAAAAACATGATTTCGTTCGACAAACGCTTCTATGTACAAACAATGTTTCTAAGAGGAACATGCGATGGAATAGAAATCGACAACACCACACCGAAAGAAATAGCTGCATGGCAGGAACTAATCTTAAAGATACATCCGTACGGAGTTATGGTCTATTCCATAGACAGGGATACCCCATGCAAAACGCTTAGCAAGGTATCAAAAGAAGAAATGGCCTCATTCGTTGATCGTCTAGTCAAGGAAGGGCTAAATTGTTCAATCGCTTAAACAGAAACAAATGAATCTACAACTAATGTCCATACCATTTCTACTACTATTGGTACTGATTGCTGTAGCGCCAATGGTAATGGAAAAACTTTGGGACAGAAACGGAATCAAGGCACTTTTTGTAGCCGCACTATCCTTAATTACAATAATTGCCATGGTTCATTTTGGCATGGGTGAAAAGATTGTACATCAGGTTTTCTCAGATTATGTACCATTCATAATACTACTGTTAGCACTATTTGTCGTAACGGGAGGTATTCACATTGAAGGAGACTTGCCTGCGACACCGCTTCTAAACTCACTGCTTCTCATTGGAGGATTTCTCATTGCATCCATAATAGGGACAACTGGTGCCGCGATGCTACTTATAAGACCACTTCTTGAGATTAACCAGCAGCGAAAGTACAAAACACATACTATTCTCTTCTTCATCGCAATGGTTGCCAACTGCGGAGGCGTTCTTTCTCCGCTGGGAGATCCACCATTATTTATGCTCTTTTTGCGTGGTGCTCCGTTCGAGTGGTTTTTGGAATTGATTCCAGAATGGACAACCGTTGGCTTCATCCTCATTTCCATCTACTATGCTGTAGACAAGTTTTACTATCAGAAAGAGGATAAGAAAGACCTTGAGCTAGACAACACACAAATCAGAATCCCAAAGATGAGTGGGGAAATAAACATCGGACTTATATTTCTCATCATGGGATCCATTGTTTTGATTTCTCCTGCACACATTCCTTCGATTGCAGATCCTGATGCCAACATACTGATAAAGTACCTACGCGAAATTGTTCTTTTGGTGATATGTGCCGCCTCGTGGATTCTTACACCAAAACAAATCAGAAAGGAGAACCACTTCTCATGGGCTCCAATAACGGAAGTGGCTATTCTTTTCCTTGGAATATTCATCACCATGACTCCTGCAATGATGCTACTTTCGCATCTGGCTCCTCAAATGGGTTTGTCACAGCCATGGCAATTCTACTACTCAACGGGCCTGTTATCCTCATTTTTAGACAATACGCCAACAGCTGTAGCCTTCCATACGGTGGCTCAAGGGCTCGTTGATGAGGGCTTTGCGATGGAAGCTGGAATGGTTGCTGGAATACCCGAAATGACGCTTAGAGCCATTGCCTTGGCAGCAGTGTTCTTCGGTTCACTAACCTACATTGGAAATGGGCCTAATTTCATGGTTAAAGCCATAGCCGAGCAAAGTGGAATAAAAATGCCATCTTTCACGAAATATATCACTCACTTTGCGCTTGTGGTACTACTCCCGGTATATGTCATCGTACAGCTGATATTCCTTTAAGGCTTTAGCCCTGGATAACAACATCCTTTACAAGGTCGAATCCAGATTGCTTGTTTATTGAATTTACAAGTGCCTGCCGTTGCCACATAAGTTCTCTTGCAGCAACGGAAGAGGAAATATGCACATACAAAATACCTCGTACCAAACGCACCTGACGCGTATAGGATGCGTACCTCTCTCCCACGACACTTCTCCATGTGTCAGGAAGACTTCCTTCTGCAATTTTGCGGGCGATATTTGGACTTCTGAACAGTGTTTCAAGAAGTGCTCCTATTGGTTGTTCTGTACGACGTTTCATATTGCGTTTATTTCTCTAACTATTTTTCCAAACTCTACATCTACAATCTTGTAATCGGCATTGATATCATCCATAACACGCTTTATTCTATTATGATTACAGTCCGTTATGAATATTTGACCAAAGTCTCCGGAAGAAAGAATTTGCATCATATTTCTCACTCTCGTTTCATCTAGTTTGTCGAAAATATCATCAAGTAAAAGAATCGGTTTTTCTCCAGATAGCTCACTCAAAATAAGGCTTTGCGCTAGTTTTAAGGCAATAATGAATGACTTTTGCTGGCCCTGTGAGCCGAATTTGCGAAGTTGAACATCGTTTATAGAAAAAAGAAAATCGTCACGATGAACCCCTTGAGTTGTATATTGCATTACCCTATCACGTTCTCTGCATTCCAAAAGAAGTTCTGTAAGCGGAGCCTTCGTTAAAGCGCTTCGATAGGCTAGCGAGACTCGTTCTTTATGCCCGGAAATTACTCCATAAAATTGCGCAAGCATAGGAAAGACACGCTCAATAACATCTTTTCTTACACGGAAGATTGTATCCGCTTCATGGGAAAGTTGAACATCATATATGGAAAGAATCTCTTCCGTAAAGTTACCCTTAAGAAGGGAATTACGCTGAGAAAGTGCAGTAGAGTAACGTATCAACGCGCGTAGATAATTTCTATCAATCTGCGAAATGAACTGATCGAAGAAATGTCTTCTTTGTTCAGCCGCATCATTTATCAGATCATTGTCCATTGGAGAAATTATAACAACAGGTATAACTCCTATATGGTCCGATAGTCGCGTGTAGGATGTATCGTTAAATTTGAAGCACTTTTTCCCTTGTCTGGTGTACGTAGCAGAAAGGTATTGCATACGTAAGTTTCTATCCAGATATTCCGCTTGGAGTCCAAAAAAATCTTCCCCTGTTTTTACGCATTGGCTTTCTGTTTGTCCAACTGCCGAACGGCACATTGAAAGGTAGTATATAGCATCCAAAAGATTTGTCTTGCATGTACCGTTTTCTCCCACGAAGCATGTTATGCCAGAATCTATTTCCAGCACTTCATCTTCTAGATTCTTAAAATTTCGTATATGGAGTTTTCTTAGTTGCATACATATGATTCTTGGACAAAATTACTCATTTGTATCAAACTTCTACCTAAAAAAAGATAATGGATGATAGAAACCTCTCTGTAGAAAATTTTCAGCCTTTTTTACAGCTAATACCCACCTATATTCAAAGTTGAACTAGCGTAATTTAAGTAGTATAAAGTAAGTGAAAGTAGGAGCCTACTGGAAACTATCCGTAATTACGACACGAATGATTATGCATACGATAAAAATAGTGCATGTACAAACCGAAGAACTCCAATTCTTTATGGCAAGACTTACGCCGAAGCAGTATAAAACTGATTTTGCTGGATGGGCTTACAAAAATAATGAAGAGAGAACTCACACTTCTTGATTTGATAGCCCCAAGAAGTTACCTTATTATCGAACCTAAAAAGAAGTAAAACATAAAAAAGGCCAGTATGTCGATTTAAATCAACTATTGGGTTGTCAAAAGGAAGAACATTTTCAAAAAATTTTAAGTAAATATTTGACAGATAGATTTTTTTGTTATTATTTCGTATCCGTATTGCAAAACTAAATTTGAAGTACGGATATGAATCAGCAAAATACAAAAAAGACTCTTCCAGAGTGGACTTTGAAATTTAATGAACCAGGTACAGAGATACACGCCATTGGTGGCAGGTATTATCTTCTCAAGTTTCGCAAGTAAAAAATAGGTGGGAATAACGCCACCTTTTTTACTTGCGAAACTTGAGTTGAACTTATTTTCAAACTTACTCTTTCTCTTCGATGCGGCCTTACTCATGAATGAACTTTTCAATGTTACCAAAATACGGAATTGCGCCATAACGTCCCAAAAGATAGTTCTTCGAGAAGGAAGCATCATTGCGCACACTATTGGCTTGATTAATCTTATACTCAACCAAAGAGTAAAGATCCGAAGCCCCTTCCACACTCTTCTCCGCAAACCATATCTGGTCTCGTCTCAGCAAGTCTTTTCTCAACAAGTTTGTGTCATGAGTCGAAATAATCAACTGAGCGCCATCTTTATTCAACGGACTATAGAAGAGTTTCAGCAACTCCATTGACAATTGAGTATGCAGACTGGCGCCAAACTCATCAATAACCAATACGCCCCCATTCTGAATCGTATCAAAGAAAGGGCCCAGCAAAGCAAACAACTTTGTTGTACCCAATGATTCCATATTGAAATTCAGGCTATCACTTCCAACCACTTCTCCTTCCTCATACACGTCATGAGTGGCAGATATCTCTAATTCATGCTGCTCTATCTTCTTATTCAGATCCGAAGGCAAACTTATTCCAAGTCTATTCAAAATTTCCAATGGAGCATTCTGGCCATTCAGTTCCTTAACATTCTCCTTCACGCTCACATCTTTGATACATGAGTCCACAATTCCTATCATTTTAAGAATCTGCTCATGTATCGTTGGATTATACATAAATGACTTAGCTGTAAATGCCAGTGTATTATTGTCCAAACCAGACAAGATGTTGAAACGCTTGCGGAACCACTCCTTCAACACCATAGCGACCTCCACGTTAAACTGGGCAGCAGTTGACAGAAACAACGCGTTCGTTCGAGTTTTACTATCTACGCCTCGCGCTCCTTTCATTACTTTGCCATTAACTTTAATAGCAGTCCCCTCTCGCTTAAAGCAGTAGCTTTCCTTAACTGCATCTGAAGGCAACTGAAACAACCATTCCGTTTGCACCTTCCCTGCCAACACTTCGAAACCATAACGATACCGAACCTTCTCGCACATGAATATCATTTGCATTGCAACAGGCTCATCCTTTCCCTGTCTATCAAAACGGTAATATAGGCCACTCAAATTCTTCACAATATGCTCATCAACAAACGACCGAAGCACCATAGACTTGAAAATATCCAAAGCAGCCACAATAGTACTCTTACCAGAACCATTGGCGCCATATATAGCAGCAGAACGCAGGACACGCTTTGCATCATTCAGATACGATAGGTTCGAATACCCTTCCTTACTCTCACATTCCTTAACGGTTGTGCTTGCCATCATGCTAAGGGAAACCTCATCCCTATATGACATGAAATTTTTAATAGTAAAATCAAGAAGCATACTGTCATTAATTTGATTTGGCGTGCAAAATTACAAAAATAATTTCACATAGTATCACTTTTTGTGATTTTTTCACAGAATTTAACACAATAATACCATACAAGTGTATTATAGATGAGTCCACTTTAAAAAGTCCAGAGCCCTCTATTGTGCGTTGATTTTCCTATGAAAAAAATTGAGTCGACTTTAAAAAGTCAATATTTTACCCGTTTGCAAAAAACTTTACGTTTATATCCGTACATATATGATAATTGTCTAATATCTAGGGATCGTGTTCAAAGAAACGGGTCATAGCTTCCTTACTCGACTTAAAAACCGAAATTTAGCCCTCAAAATTTCCAAATAAGAATGCCATAACGTTTTTATCACATTGGCAGTAAGAAAAAAAATTGACAATATTTTCTGCTGGGCATTTACGAATAATGCTATTTCTAACGTTCTTTTGAATCAAAAAGATTATATTTGCAAGAATCATTTAGATAATAAAACAAAAATAGATATGGCAAATAAAGTTGAAACATCTCAAGATGTTACCGTAGCTGAAGCAGTCAGCAAAACAGAAAAGTTTTTTGAGGAACATGGTAAAAAATTCCTCGCAATCCTTGTAGCAGTAATCGTAATCATTGCCGGTGCATACATGTACAAGCATATGATTGTTGATAAGAATGCAGATAAAGCATTAACCATGATTGTTGATGCTCAAGACAGACTTTCTGGAGAAAATCCAGAATACGAAAAGGCTTTGAACGGAGACGAGAATGGCGCAGGTCTGCTTTCTGTAATTGAGAATTATGGTTCAACGCCTGCTGGAAATCTTGCAAAGCACTATGCTGGTGTATGCTATTTGCATCTCGGCGATTTCGAAAAAGCCAAGGAATATCTTTCAAAATATAGCCCTGTGAAGGGAATTATGGGTTCGATAATCAACGCACAAAATCTTGGACTACAGGGAGACATCGCCGTTGAACAGGACAATCTCAAAGAAGCCGTAAAACTTTACGACGAAGCTACAAAGAAGAGCGTGAACGATTTCACTACTCCATTGTACCTGTACAAAAAGGGACTTGCTCTAACGGCCCTTGGGCAAAAGGCCGAGGCAAAGGCTTGCTATGAAAAGATTCTTTCTCAGTACGCTACATCAACTGAGGCTAGGGAAGCTGACAAACTTATTGCCAACTTAGAGTAATAGCCCAAAATGAAGGACTTGATAATACACATAGTTGTTGTAAGGGGGTTTTCGGATGATTGGCAAAACATCGTCAAGAAATACGAAAAGACTTTTCGTTCACAAGCTGTCCACAAGCACATCATTTCAGATGAACAGTTTATTCCAGTAGTGTGTAGCCTTATTATAGATTCATATTCGGTTGATGCAATAGTAGTAATCTCTGGAAAATACAACCAGGTTATTCATCAAGAATTGTTGCGTATAGCATCGGAAGAACTTGTTGCTATAGATTATAGGTATGATGAAATACACAACAAAACGAGCAAACTTCTCGAATCAATGCAGACTATCATGCAAATATATGATGACACGATAATGAACGATGAGGAGTATGACTTGTTCGGTGACTATGATGAAGAATACATCCAGCCTGAAGAAGAGGCTCCACTAATTTCTAAAAAGAAAAATAAAAAAAACAATATAAATTGAGCTATATGGAATTCGAAGGAAAATGCATTGAACTGCTTCCTGAGCGCACGGGTTCCTCCGCAAGAGGTGGATGGACAATTCAGAGCGCAATTTTTGAGACCATTGAACAGTATCCCAAAAAGATATGTACAACGTTCTTCAACCACCAGGAAGAATTTGCTAAGTTATCAGTAAACAACGTTTACAACTGCTCAATAAATATCGAGTCTAGAGAATATAACGGAAAATGGTATACTGATATTCGGGTATACAAAGTTTCACCGAAAGCAACTACTGCTACAGCGACAGTTGCAGGTCCTGCACCAATTAATCCTTCGGCAACTCCAAAATTTCAAAGCAGTTCAGTAAATAACATTCCTCTAAACGGAACAGCAGAAGAAGATGAAGAACCATTCTAGCTACTGTATAAAAAAAGAGGCCGTCACAATGACGGCCTTCTTTTTTTATACAGTTCTACAATATAGGTTTTGATTGATTCTGAAGTCTTGTTTCATTAGATATTACATCCTCAGGAATCTCACAACTTTCATAGACATAATTATCCGACGTTTCATCATCTGTAAGTGTCAGTGTATCATTATGAATCGTATAGGAATAATCACACAACCACGATGTTCCATCAGTATATTTACCTAATATCTTTGTAGCAGAGAGTTGATAGGTACCGCTAAAATGTTCAAAATCTGACGTTCCTATCTTCTGATAGAGTTCAAAGGTGGCATTGCTATTAAACGTGATATAAACATCTCCTGCAACAAAAGGCATATTGTTCATACTCTTGAGTTGCCAGTCTCCATTGATAGGAATCTGGGGTGTGTCACTACCGCCTCCGCAGGCCATAGCGCAAAGCAACATCAAAGTCGCAAAAAAATACTTTATCGTTTTCATACTATAGCCAAGCATTGTTTGAATTAAACTTATGTCTTACAATTAGACCTACTTCCTTTTCGAATACGTCTCCACCCATCTTACTATCAGAACCAGCATTCGAACCTCCGGCTATAAACTTGATGGTCATTTTTGCATTTCCTGATTTCTTGCAAACAAAGTAGATACTATTCTTTATAATCTGAGGTTGGGTGGTCATTCCCAATTTCTCCATATCAGATGCCGAAATTGTAACTTCCTTTATGGTCCATTGAGCATTACCCTTAACGAACAAAGAACTAGGGCTTTCTATTTGAGTCTGTTCTCCGGTTTTAATTTCTAGGCAAGGAATATTGTCAAAGTTAAGAAGGAACTTGTACGCATCCAAAAGACCGGTTCCCATTTGTCCCTTGAAATCTGAAAGATAAAGACGCTTGAAGGACATATATGTACCAACCATCCTTGTATCTATGTCACGTACTGAAGAATACATTATAGCCTTGAACTGTGGCACAGTGAAATGATATCCCTTACGCTTTGCGTAGGAAAGTCCAAGCGCAGCTACTCCAGAAACATGAGGACATGCCATTGAAGTACCTTGATAAAAGTCATATCCCTTAGGTCCATACATTGGGGTATACGATTCAGGAAGAGTAGAAAGAATTCCACCTATATCATAGCCCTTTCCTCCCGAATAGTAGTCACCGCCTGTAGCACAAATATTACATCCAGGACCATAATTTGTATATCCAGCAGGATATCCACCATATCCGATTGAAGTTACAGAGCAGTAGTTAGTGTATCCTGCAGGATATCCTGACATTGGCTGTTCTTCATTACCTGCTGCAAATATTAGAAGTCCCCCATCAAGAGCAGGATAGTTGCTTGCCTTTCGGAAATACTCGTAAGCTTCATATTCAACTGAAAGTTGTTTTCTAAAAGTTTCATCGTTCTTCACCGATCCAGCGCCATATCCAAATGAGCACTGAAGAATACAAGCACCATTGTCGGCCGAGTATTTTACAGCTCTTGATGTTCCTTCATTTGAGGAATAGCCTGCGGAGAAAATTTGTGCTGACATAATTCTCACACCATCTCCTTTACCTGAGCCTCCTGCAATACCACAAACTCCAACACCATTTCCGTTTACTGCAGAGATAGTTCCTGCAACATGTGTTCCGTGACCTTCATCGGTGTGTGATTTGTCTATGTGTTTGTCCCATGTTATAGGTCCATTGTCTTGGAAGTTATATCCATAAACATCGTCAACATATCCGTTCTTATCGTCATCTATGCCGTTATTAGGAATTTCATCCTCGTTTACCCACATATTAGCCTTCAAATCTGAATGTGAATATGCAACACCTTCATCACATACAGAGACGATCAAATCCTTATCACCAGTTTCAATTTCCCAAGCAGAAAAAATGCTCATATCTTCGCCTTCTTTTGCATACTCTGAAATCGTACCATCATTTGAAAAAGACCACTGATAGTGTAAAAGTGGGTCATTAAACGGGTAAGATGCTCTAGTTTCAGAACGCGTCTGGAAAGTTAATGTGCGCTCTATTGAAGGATCATTAACAATTTTCCACTGAGGAATCATTCGTTTATTAAACTCAACGCGTTCAATACTTTGAAGTGAAGCAAGTGACGATGCAAGTTTCTCAACTTGGACCTCGTTCGGAACACGTACCACATACCAGTGATGCAATCCAGCTTCACGCGTACGAGCCTCATGCTTTACGTCAATTGGGAAAAGACGTTCGATTGATGCTGAGTTATATTCTCTAAGCACCATATCAATTTCACCAACGGATGAACGTGTAAGGGTTCCTGTTGCCTCAATGGTCTTAACGGCATCCTCAGAAAGATAAACAAGAAGCGATCCGTTAAGAGCCTCATCCGGGGTATTAACGTACTTCTCCCCCAAAGAAGTAAGCGTTGCCACATTTTCTATCTCATTCTGTTTCGTACACGAAAAAGAGAAAGCAATAATAAGTGAAGCGATTAAATAAAATTTTTTCATATAGTACTATTTTGAAAGACAACAACCCGACAGAAAAAATCTGCCGGGTAATTGTCTGTTACTGTCTTTTACTATTTGGAGTTAAGAACAAGATTCGATTTTAAAATCTTTTCGTAAGTCTTTGACTGCTTGGACAGAGTTCCCGCCTTTGGCAGCTTGACTTTTAGATAATTCTTTCCAATAGTCTTTACTACAGCAGCCTTCGCATTCTTCTTCGAAAGTTTGTTAACCGAAGAGAACGGAACACTCAAAGAAGTCTTTGCAGCATTCGTATCTTGACTCTTCACAATCGTTGCAACGCCTGCACCGAAATACTGGAAGTAGCCAAGTATTGAGGTTGCGTCTGCAGCAAACAATGCATAGTCAGTCTGAAGATTTGAAATCTGATGAGTTGAAGGATCAACACCAAAGACAATTGGTTCCGTACCAGAATTTCCAGCCAAATATCCTGCACTATAACCGCTAAGAGTATAGAGTGTATACAAGAAGATACTTCCGTATGATTCATACCCATATGCCATACCATCCAATGTTACAGTATTCTGAGACTTGTCATATGTTGCATACCATTCGAAGTCATCATCGTTAGCAAGATTCTTGATTGAAATGTTACTATCTGTACCATCTTTGGATAGAACTGTAAATGTTTGCTCTGAAGTACCGCCAGTCAAAGATACCGTATCTGTTATGGTATAGTTACCAATAACAAGTTCACCAGAATATGCAGGAGCTTCCTTAGTAGCCTTAACATCAAATACAGTCACTGCCTTACCATAGCTATTAGTTGCAACAACAGCAAGTTCATATTCGGTCGAAGCATCAAGACCAGTATATACATCAAGATATGTACCGCCAGTTGTAATTTCTGCCAATTCATTTGCTGTGAATGCAGTACCATATTCTGCAACAAGTTCTTCAAGAGTATAACCCTTAGATGTTAAGTAATAATCAAACGTCTCCTTATCAGCCATCAATGTAGTAACAGTCTTCACATCCTTACTTTCAGAAGATATGACAAATGCCAAAGAAGAATAATCAGGGAACTGTGAAGAGTAGGATGGAAGTTTATCTGAAACGTAGTACAACTTAGCATTTACATCACAATCTGGAACACTGCTATTCAAGCCAGGGAAGTAGAAGTTGTAAGATATTGCATAATCAGGCTGATATGCGTCATCCTTCTTAGGAAGTGCAACAATAGTATAGAAGCCAGCTTCAAGTTTAGCCTTAACAATCTCTGACAAAGTTTCGTTAGGTTCCAAAGTGGAAACTTCTATCGTACCATCAAGAATTGCCTGAAGTTTTGCAGCGAGTTCTTCATCAGTTAATGTACCCTCTGCAATAACATAATCCAAAGACTGAACATCAGCTCCGTATGTGAACTCTAGAAGTGCAGATGCTGTAACATTATCTGCTTCTACAAACATTCCATTGTATTGAACGTTTATGTCAAGATCATACTTGATGATATCAAGCGTACAGTACTCTTCACCCATTCCGAAGTATCCAGCAGATACATAGAATGTAACATTTGGAACAAAACGTCCGTTCTCAGCATCAAAATAAGATGGCCATGCATTGTAACCTTCACCTGTATAGTTTGCAGAATCTACAACATATACATCTCCATAGCTAGAGTGTGTATAACCGGTGAACTGATCAGGAACAATAACTACATAGCATTGTTTGCCGTTAACAGTAACTGTCTGATTCTTATCAACAATGAACTCAAAATCAGTACCACCACCCCAATTGGATACGCGGAAACGATTTGTACCCTTTGCTCTTTTGAAGGTAAGATTCTCATCATCACCACTCCACATTTGGACATATGTATAGGTAACAGTCTGAACAATCTTATTACCATTTTCATCCAATTGATAATCTGCTTCCGTAAGATTGTCATCAAGGAACTTGCTAGGATCAACTAACATATACTGATCAATCCATTCCAGAGCGGCATTAACCGTAATTGAAAGAGCAGATGAACCATAAGGTGTAGTAATATTGCCTTCCAAATCAAGAATGTTGACAGTAATAGGATAAGACTGACCATCAACCATTTGAGAACGGTTGAAAGAAATTGTATAGGATGCTTTGTCAGCACCAGCAGCAAACTTAACCGTTGTAGGGAAAGTAAACAAAGAAGCATCTTCTTCATTTACAGTAGCACCAATAACATTCAGCGTAAGAGCCTCCTGAGTATCAACGCGAAGTACGTCAATCACAAGTTTATCTGTGTTCGCAGAAGCATCAAAGGTCGTAGGGGCTTCATTAGAAAAATAAACCTGTGCGCCTTCCGGTTTAACGGCTGGATCATACTTGATATCATCCGAGCACGATACAAGGAGGAATCCCAGCGTAAGGGCAACAAGGCCCAATATATATTTAAAGTTTTTCATCCTTATCACTTTTTATCGTTTATCATAATTATTCAGCAATAGGCGTTAGGATGCCTGTAGGATTTGGATTAGGATCCTGTATACCGAGATTCTGCTGAGTTTCAATCTGAGGTATGCAGAAATTCCACCAAGGAAGACGACCTGTTGTATAGAATCTTGCAGCTCCTGGAACGTTAGCACCTGCATATGCAGTATTTACACCATAACCAAGACGCTTGAAATCATAGAAAACAACTCCTTCACCCCAAAGTTCAACACGCTTCTGGAACATGATTTCCTCAGGAAGAATCTGTGTCGAACCAGCAAAATAGTAATTAGGGTCGCGGTAAGACATAAACTCGTTAAGAAGACCTGCAGCTGATGCATCACCAACCTGTGCAGCAGCTTCTGCTTCGATAAGATACATTTCCTCAACACGCATCAAAGGAACTGCAGTTACATTACCCGTTTTCCATGTCTGAGTTTCACCGGAAGCTGGATGGAACTTCATATTAGCATAAGGTGCAGTGTACTTAAGAAAAGCCTCCAAAGTCTTATGGTTAGTAAGATTGCTGTGAGCCTTGTACCACTCTTCAGGAGATGCGCCTATGAATGATTCTTTTCTCCAGTCTGTGTCTGAAATTCTATCGTAGAATTTGCTCAAAACACCCTGGAATACGTACTTAGCATAGCCCCATGTAGATTCATTACTTCTCCATGCAATGAAGTTAACAAGGTTCGTAACACCTTCTGTTGACTGCTGAATATACCACATCCAAGAAGAAGTAGGAGAGTTGAAACCTGTTGTAGGGCTCTGCCATTCAGCCTTTGACATAGGTTTTGCGCCAAAGAGTTCCTTTGCCGTTTTAGCTTCCTTCTGTGCCAATTTGTAAGCATCATTACCTGTTGGAACCTTTTCGTACTTGTCATTAAATCCACCAAGCCATAGATATGCACGAGCCAAAAGACCATGTGCAACAGCCAAAGATGGAACGGTACGATCAGAAGATGTGTAATCACCATAAAGCGCAACTGCCTCATTCAAATCGCCAAGAATATGAGTAAATGCCTCTTCTCTTGTCATACGAGGGTTGTTACGTGCTTGATCCTGATCAGTATCCTCACCAATCCAAGGAATTGTAAGACCCTTAGCTGCATCAGGAATCACGTACTTACCATTACATTCTGCACATGCTTCCAGTGGATCATACATACGAGCCAAGTCAAGATAGAACAAAGCACGGATAATGAGAGCCTGAGCACGGTACGTAGCTGCAAGACCTGTACTTTCTGGAGAAGTTACACCGATAACGTCATTGCAAGACTTTACGAACAAATAGTAGCAACGCCAAGGGTATACAGCGCATGCAGAAGTGTGTGCAATACCCCAACCTTCGCTCCAGTAAGAGAACCAGTCATAATTATCACCATCATCACCACCACATGTAACAACGTCCATTGTGGCATGATCCGTAACACACATTAAACCAGGATATCCGAAATCCCATCCATAGTTATTACCGCTTCCAAGAGCAGAATAAGGATAGGTCATATTGACAGGAATAGCGCCGACAATAGCCTTGAGTGCATTCGGGTCCTGTCCCACCTGCTCGCTTGTTACTCCATCATTAGGAACAGGCTGCTTTATACATCCCGCAAAAGAAAGAGCTACGATTGCAAGACAAGCAACTATCAAATAATTAAATATATTTTTCATACTAAATTCCTTTCAAAGTTTAGAATACAACATTGAGACCACCGGAGATTGTACGTATTGGAGCATACGTTGTAAAGTTTGTACCTCCAGAGAAGCTCTGACGAGGATCAAGGCCCTTACGATATGACCAATAATAAACATTATCACAAGCTAGATATACACGAAGTCTGCTAATACCAATCTTGGATGTAAGTTTACGAGGAAGAGTATATCCAACATTGATGTTCTGGATATTCAAATAAGATGCATCAACAAGGAAACGATCTGAAGTAGATGAAGTATACTGATCACCATACTGCAAACGAGGAATTGTTGAGTTTGGATTTTCAGGAGTCCAAGCCTTGAGTTGATCCTTGTGGTAGTTACCACCGACTGTCGTTCCATAAGGGCTAGACATAAACTGTGCATATCCACCATCATATGTCAAACCACCAATCTGGTATGTGAAAGCTGCAGCGATGTCGAAACCATAGAATTCAATGCTCGTATTGAAACCTCCATAAAGTGAAGGTGTAGCATCACCTGAAAGATACTTACCCTTCTGGTTTGCAATCGTGTAATCCTCCGTAATCTTTGTTTCTGTACCGATTACATTTCCATCAGCATCCTTAACTTCTGCTTCATAGTACCACTGTGCAGCACCATTTTCAGGATTTACACCTGCAGACTTGCACATGTAGAATGAATATAGAGGAAGTCCTTCAGCAACATAATAAGAACCATTGATGTATCCAGGGTAACCACCTATGTTCTGAGTCTTGTAATCATCAGCAAGCTTTGTAACCTTGTTCTTATAGTATGTCATATTGATACCAAAGTTCCAATTAACGTTCTTCGTACGAATAAGATCAGCATTCAAAACGATTTCAATACCCTTATTGGACATATCACCGATGTTAGCGTAGTATGAAGAGTAACCAAGAGTTTCAGGGACCTTGAAAGAGAAGAGCATGTCTGTTGTTTTACGATTGAAGTACTCAATGCTACCGGTAAGACGATTCTTGAAGAATCCAAATTCTACACCGACATTGAAGTTCTTGTTCGTTTCCCAAGTAATGGTAGGAGAACCCTTCTGCTGGAACACGTAAGAAACTTCTCCATTATTGTTTTCGATAGAATAAGTATCAGTGTAAAGATATGAACCAATACCATCATTACCCTGAGAACCATACGAAGCCTTAACTTTCAGAAGGTCAACCCATGATGCATTAAACCAACTTTCTTTGTTCAAAAGCCATGCAGCACCTACTGACCAGAAGTTACCCCAACGATGATCTGGACTGAACTTTGATGATGCATCACGACGATATGAACCGGAAACAAATATTCTTCCATCAAAATCATACTGACCGCGAAGGAAATAACCTTCAGTATTGTATTCTGTTACGTATGAACTAGATGATGAGCTATCCTTAATAGCGCCTGCAAGTTCAGGGTTTGTATATGATGACATTTTTGAATGAGAAGCATAGAGGACATATTGCTTTCTGTCATAGTACTCGTGTCCGAGCATAAGTCCTACAGTGTGCTTTCCAAATGTTTCATTGTAGTTAAGAATCTGCTGAAGGTTGTATGTCTGGAAACGTGAATCTTGAACTGATACGGAACCTCCACCTTCTGCGAACTGTCCATAGAACGGATTCAATACAGAATTAGAACGTGTCTGGTCAATTGAAGTACCACCATTAACAGTAAGTTTGAGACCCTTATAGATGTTAATATCGAAGAATCCGTGACCATCAAAGCTGTTACCATTTGAAAGAGACTTATTAAGCCAAGATGTCTGAAGTGCGTTGCTTCCAGGGAATGTAGCACGAGTAAGACCTGCATTTCCCTTATTACCATAGTCGTACATTGGAAGACCATTCTGGTCAATCTTAATAGAGCCGTCTACGTTGCGGATGTAAACAGGGTAGATAGGTGCAATGTTCGTTGCAAATGCAAAGATGTTAGTTGTAGCGTTGGATTCACCTTCAGAAGAGTTACCATTGCTCCATGTGAAGTGAGAGAATGCCATGTTACCACCGACCTTAAGCCATTTCTTTGCCTGAGTTTCGCCCTTCAAACGAGCTGTGTAACGCTCCATCTGCGAACCTTTGATAAGACCTTCGTTATTGATATAACCAAAAGATGCATATACATTGGAACGTTGCGTTGCAGCAGATACATTAACATTGTACTCCTGACGGAAACCCTTCTTGTAAGCTTCCTTCATCCAATCATCTGGAGTAAGCAAGTATTTTTCTCCATTATAATCAACCACGCGGCCTACTGTTGCCGAAGGATTTAACTTGCCGTTTGTACCAATGAGGTTCTGTCCTGCAGGAACTGTGAAGACATTGTAACCAAGACCACCGGTTCCGTTAGTAATAAGACCTGCGTTTGCAAGGGCATATGCTGCAGTTGCATCATAGTTTTGATTGTAGTAGCGATACAAAGCACCGAAATGAGTTTCATAATACTGTGCTGGGTTCTTCAAAACTTCATATTCCTGAAGAGCTCTGTCATTGACACCCCACTTTGCATCAAGCGATACCTGAGCATCACCTAACTTTGCACGCTTCGTAGTTACCATGATCACACCATTAGCACCACGAGAACCATAAAGAGCATTTGAAGCAGCATCCTTCAAAACGGTCATTGTTTCGATATCGGCTGTATTGAGGTTGTTCAAATCACCATCATAAGGCATACCATCAACAACCCAAAGAGGTTCCGTTCCAGCGTTGATTGATCCGACACCACGAATCATAATACTAGGCTGAGCGCTAAGATCACCAGATGTTGAGGAAATCTGCACACCGGCAACCTTACCTGTAAGTGCCGAAGTTACATTGGTGCTCTGAACCTTTGAAATGTCATCGCTCTTGATGACAGCGGCAGAACCGGTGAAGGCTTCTTTCTTAGATTCACCGAAGGCTACAACGATGACATCGTCAATTGCCTTTGAACCTTCCTTCAGAACTACCTTGATGAAAGTCTTGCCATTAACAGCAACCTTTGTATCCGTGTAACCTATAAACGATACCAAAAGGTTTGCCTGAGCAGGAGCTGCAAGCACGAAATTACCTGATGCATCGGTTGAGGTTCCATTCGTAGTTCCGTCAACTACTACCGTAGCGCCCACGATAGGACTGCCGTCCTCTCCTACTACAGTACCAGCGACCTGCTTAGTCTGTGCACCAGCGATAAAACTGAGCGCCAGAACAGCAGCAATCGAAAGTAGAATTTTCTTTACCATAAGCATTAAATTTTTATTATTTGAGTTTTGTCAAATTCTTTTTTATAAATTAAGACATGGGGCAAAGATACAATGCATTAGTTGTTTCACCAAAGAAAGTATGAATAAATTTGCTCGATTCTACCAATAAGTAAGAACAAAATGAAAATATGGTTACAGTTTGTAACTAAAAAACGCCAAAAAGATTTCAAATTGTAATTAAAAAATTTTAATAAAT
>JAGHTK010000065.1 GCA_018065435.1 Candidatus Alistipes equi | reverse complement strand
GTATATTGGCTGAAGGTTATTTATCGTTTTGCCAACACTGATGGGATTACAAACTCTAAGGATATAGCTTCGATAGAAGATAAACAGTCATACCTTCTAACTGATATTTTACGTAAGATTCGTCTTGTTATATCGAAATATGCAGATGATAATAAGAAGAAATTCGAATCGAAGAAGATCAAAGGCGTAACCTTACATGGTGCACAAAGCACATATAGATACCTTTACGAAAATGAACTTAAATTCAAAATGAGCATAAAAGCATGTGATGACCTACAGAAGTTTGAGAGATTGCTTTCTGTTTGTCTGATGTACAAAAATGAATTTAGGCACAATAATTACGGGAAAAAGCACCAGGCATTAAAAAATCCTGCTGAGTAGTTACATGGTATTTGAAAAACTTACAGAATATTGTAAATTTGAAACGTATTTTGCGTTTTTGAGTTGATATATGTCAAAAAAGGAGATTATTGCGCAGTTAGAAAAAAATGTAGAGCTTTTGCTTGAGGCACATCAAAAGGCATTGCGTGATAATGGTGAGTTGCAAAAAAGATGTAATCATCTGGAAAGCAAGCTTAAAAAGGTTCAAGACGAACTTCTTGAGAAGAGAAAACGAATTGAAGTATTAGAATTGTCCTCTTCAGTTTCTTCTTCACAGGGCAATAACTCCGCTAAAGTCCTTATCGACCGTTTATTGCGGGAGGTCGATAAGTGCATTGAAACAGTATCGTCGCGTTTGTAGTAATATGGAAGAAAAATACAAAATAGATGTAAGAATAATGCAAAAGACTTACCCGATGATGGTCACGCATCAGCAAGAAGAGCTATATATGCGTGCTCAGAATGAGGTAAACAAGTTGATGAAAAATTTAATGTCAAAGCATCTTGATGGTTATTCTACGTATGACTATTTTGCTACTGCAATAATCTTGCTTGCGGCGGAAAATATAAAACTTCGGACCAGTGGAGAACTGGAAAACGATGAGATAAAGAAAATACAGGATCTCTCATCAAAAATTGAGAAGAGTTTCCTATAGAGGTTCTTTTATAATTGGAATTACCCGCATAGATTCCTTAAGCTTTGCGAAACTGAACACTTAAATTTATTAGGGTGTACTTTATTGTCAAAATCAGGCCTTGTAGTCCACTAGGATGAGTATTTTAATACCGATGGAAGATTGCGAACTTTTTAAGAGCCCTACACGTGACGTATCAGCGGATTCGTCAAACGAAAGAAGGAATCTTATGTGGGTTTTTTTGTGTGTATATAAGATATGAAAAATTATAATTAAAAATTAGAATATGACCATTATACTTAATCTATTGTATGCCTTATTCATTACTTCCCTGATGGGCTACGTAGCCTACAGGATAGTACGAAACAAGTGTAGGAATATGCTTAAACAGGCATCATCCGAAGCGGAGGTAATAAAGAAGGAAAAGATTCTCCAGGCTAAGGAGAAGTATCAACAACTGAAAACTGATTATGACCGCATGGTTAATGAGCGTAATCAGAAACTAAATCAGGCTGAACAACGTATGCGCCAAAATGAGCAACAACTTTCACAACAACAGAAGGAGTTGCAGAAGAAAATGGATGAAACGACCCAACTTAAGGGACAGCTTGAGCAGCAGACTCACATTATGGAAGCGAAATCCGAGGAGCTTCAAACCAAGATTAAGGAACAAAATTCTCGTCTAGAACAAATTTCGGGTTTGAGCCAGGATGAAGCAAAGAACATTCTCTTGGAAAACATGAAAGCAGAGGCGGAAAGTGAGGCTGCAGCTTATATCAATGAAACTATTGGAGAGGCAAAACTAACGGCGACGAAAGAAGCCAAAAGAATAGTTGTAGCTTCCATTCAGCGTGTTGCGACAGAAACTGCAATTGAAAATTCCGTAACTGTATTTAATATTGATTCTGATGAGGTCAAGGGTCGTATCATAGGACGTGAGGGAAGAAATATTCGAGCTTTGGAAGCAGCAACTGGGATAGAATTCATTGTCGATGATACGCCAGAAGCAATCATCTTAAGTGGCTTTGACCCAGTAAGACGTGAAATTGCCCGTCTTGCATTGCATCAGCTTGTAACGGATGGAAGAATTCATCCGGCTCGCATAGAAGAAGTGGTAGCCAAAGTTAGAAAACAAATCGAAGAAGAAATTGTCGAGGTTGGAAAACGCACTGCTATTGATCTTGGAATTCATGGACTTCATCCGGAACTTATCCGTCTTATCGGAAAGATGAAGTACCGTTCTTCATATGGTCAGAACCTTCTACAGCACTCACGTGAGACTGCAAATCTTGCAGGAATCATGGCGGCGGAACTTGGATTGAATGCAAAGGCAGCAAGGCGTGCAGGTCTGTTGCATGATATTGGCAAGGTGCCTGATGATGAACCTGAATTGCCACATGCAATGATAGGACAGAACCTTGCAGAAAAATACAAGGAACGTCCGGAAATATGCAATGCTGTTGGAGCACACCACGATGAGATAGAAATGACTTCAATGATAGCTCCTATTATTCAGGTATGTGATGCTATTTCGGGTGCTCGTCCAGGTGCTCGTCGTGAGGTTATAGAATCCTATATCAAACGTTTGAAGGATATGGAGGATATTGCTTTGTCTTATCCTGGCGTTGTGAAGACGTATGCTATTCAGGCAGGTCGCGAGTTGCGCGTTATAGTGGGTGCCGATAAACTTTCAGATGCTGAATCTGAGTCGCTTTCACATGACATAGCAAAGAAAATCCAGGATGAAATGACTTATCCTGGACAAGTTAAGATTACGGTAATTCGAGAAACTCGAAGTGTAAGTTACGCAAAATAGGTTGCAGACATATTGTAATGATGGCTATCCAGTAGGGTAGCCATTATTTTAAGCATTTTTGGTATGCTATTCTTTCATCTCCGTTTTGTAGATAGATAATTCCACAACGGAGAAAGCCTTCCTTTTCAAGGATATGCTGCATAATGGTATTGTCGCGATGAGTGTCAATGCGTATGTTGTGTGTTCTTTGATAGCACCACTTGATACACTCACTTGCAATACCATGATACTGAGTAAGGGATGCTAATCTATGAATTGTTCCGTAGGGACGCTCTGTGTCAATCCATTGCCCTTCATAAATGTTATTGTACGTAGGTTCAATACCCAGAATAAGGGAAAACGTTCCAACGGCGATACCATCGCGTTCTACAATAAAACTATTGCCTTTTTCTATATCCTGTTGTGCAGTGTATTGGTTAGGGTAGCCGTTAATCCACTGATGCATATTGCCGTTTTTGCGCATTGTAGACCTCGACTGATCGTACATTACAACTATCTTTGGGATATCTTCTTTTTGAGCTATTCTGATAGACATTTTATTTGCGCGTTGGGCGTATCATAACAGTTAATACTGCACTTAGAAGATAGAGCGCCGATAGAGTCCATGCAATGCCAGAGTAACCTATAGGCTTTTCCAAAAGACGCACAAGAAGTGGTCCTACGAATGCTGCCAAACCGGCGCCAAGGTTCAAAACGGAAACCGCTGCACCTTTATCCTTCTCTACAAGTGAAGGAACAAGTGCTGAAAGTGGCACATATCCTGCAAGCATCACACACCAAAGCATTCCGCAAAGAAGTATGAAGTAAAAGTTGTTACATATCTGTGGAGCATAGTAGAATAAAAGTACAGTTATAGCACATCCGCAACATCCGAACCATACTATGGTTCGACTCCATCCTATTTTGTCACCGATTATGCCGAAAATGAGGTTGAAGATAATGTTTAGAAGGAAAATAGAGCCCCATATGGAAGCCCATGCAGTATCATCTATGCCATATTGACGCATATAGAGTGGCATAAAAACAACGAATGCGAACTGAGATGTGGTATTTATTACTCTAACGATACCTCCCAGCAAAACGCCACGCTCACGTTTTAGAATTCCAAGTCCACGGACTAGTTCGCGAAGTTTAGATCCATCCTTTTTTTCTTCCGCTAATGCGAACAAATTTCGACTTTCGCATCGGTTGACCCATAGTGCGAATATGGCACCTATTACAGCAAACAGGGCTGCACACCACAGTGTTGTCGATACACCATAGTTCTTGAGTGAGTATGCACCGAAATATGCTCCCAATACGTTGAGTCCTCCAGTGAATACAAACCAAAACCACCCTTGTGCAGAACTTAAAGAATCCTTCTCGACTCGATATGTAATCCAAACCATAAATGAATATGCAAACAGAGGGAATCCAAGTCCCTTTATTGCATATGTTGTAAGTAATGTTGCATAGTTCATCTGAGTTATACCAAGTCCTACAAATCCGCACACGCCCAAAAGATATATGATAAGACCTGCGAACATAGTTCTCTTGATTCCGAAAGTTTCGCTAATTACCCCAGAGAGCCATGCCGATAAGGCGGTTGTGATACCATACACGGCAAACAATTCGGAAGAATTAAAGCCGGCGTCGGTAATGAATCGTGAAAGCCATGTCTGTTCAATACCATCGCCCATCATAAAGATGAGAACGCCAAAAAATCCCCATTGAAGTGATTTTGGAAGTCCACTTGATTTGTAGAAGTTGTTCATGAATGCAAAGCGTTAAGTTCTTATATCAAAATTAGAAAAATCTGCTTAAAATTTCGATATAAAGCGATTAAGTAACGTGATTATGTTTGCCTTATCATCAATTTTGAATATCTTCATGTAACAAAATCCTTTTTTTATGAGAAAACTTATTCTTCTTATGATATTTGCGGTGATTTTTGCCGCACATACGAATCTTTTTGCACAGGATAGAAAGGAAAAACCTACGGTTTATATGGTTTCCAATGCTCATTTTGACACGCAGTGGCGTTGGACTGTACAAACTTCCATAAATGAGTATCTACATAATACTCTTGTTCAAAATTTTGCACTTTTTGAGCAGTATCCCGACTATGTTTTCAATTTCGAAGGAGCCGTTAAGTATCGTTGGGCAAAGGAATACTATCCTGAACTTTACAAAAAACTTAAGGGATATATAAAGGCAGGCCGTTGGCATATTTCAGGAGCTTCATGGGATGCCAATGATCCAAATATGCCTTCCATCGAATCTAGTATAAGAAATATTCTTCTAGGTCAGGAATTTTATCGCAAGGAATTTGGCATTCTTTCTACAGATATAATGCTTCCAGACTGTTTCGGATTTGGCTGGCAACTTCCTTCCGTTGCGGCGCATTGTGGTCTTATAGGTTTCAGTACGCAGAAACTTAAGTGGAGACAAAATCCATTTTTCGATAATGGAATGAAATTCCCATTCTATTTCGGCGTTTGGCGTGGAATAGACGGAAGTCGTGTAATGGCTGCCCTCGATGGAGGTAATTATACGTGGAGTCCGAAAGAGGCGATAACGGCAAATGAAGATTTACGAAATCGTATTGCCCATACGGTCGTACCTGCTGCTTACCGCTACTTTGGAACGGGAGACCGTGGAGGTTCTGCAACTCCGCTCGCAATGAGAAACATAAACGATGCAGTTCAGAATCCTGGTAAAGAGTATAATGTAAAATTCGCCACTACGGATGATATGTTTAAGGATTTCCTTTGGGACAAGCGCCTTCCGGAGTATGATGGTGAACTTTTAATGGACGTTCATGCTACAGGTAATTACACTTCCAAGGTTGAGATGAAGATGCTCAATCGTCGTAACGAGCGTCTTTTGGGAGCTGCAGAGGGTATCTCTACGATGTCCGATTATTTCAAGGGAATAGCTTATCCATCTTATACCATTGATGAGGGATGGAAAAGAATCTTATGGCATCAGTTCCATGATGATCTTACGGGAACGAGTCTTCCTGAATGCTATCTGTTCTCCTACAATGACCAGTATATTAACCTGCGTCAGATGAACTCCGTTATTGAAAGTGGAATGGAGTCTATGTCATCTATTCTTAATACTTATGTTAAAGGTGATGCACTGGTAGTTTACAATAGTGTCACCTCTTCAAATTCAGAGATTGTTACAGCTAAGATTCAGCTTCCAGTGCAGTATGGTGGCGTTGCAGTATATGGTCCGGATGGTAAACAGGTCAAATCTCAAATCGTGAGTCGTGAGGGTGAGCAAGCAATCGTAATATTTGCTGCGAAGGACCCATCGTTGAGTCTTTCCGTATACGATATTCGTCCTCTCAAAAAGGCTTCATCCAAAAAATCTGCTCTTAAGGTTACGAAGAATACCATTGAAAATCGCATCTATAGAGTCACACTTAATGAAAATGGTGATATTTCATCCATTTGGGATAAGCGTTATGGCCGTGAAATGGTACGTAGTAATGAAGCATTCGGATATGCTTTGCTAACAAACAACAAATCCGAAAGATATCCGGCATGGGAAATTATGAAGGAAGTGATTGATAGAAAGCCTGAAGCGATTGCCTCTCCTGCACGTATAACGGTTGAGCAGTGTGGCACACTGAGAGCTGTTCTTAAAGTCGAAAGAGAATATGCCGGTTCGAAATTCGTTCAAAGAATCGTTTTGACGGATGGCGCTGAAGATGAACGCATCGATGTTGTAAATACAGTTGATTGGCAGACACGAGCATCGCTTCTAAAGGCAAGTTTCCCTGTTTCATTTGAAGCAAAAGAGGCTACCTATGATTTGGGAATGGGACACATAAAAAGAGGAACCAACACCAAAACCGCATATGAGGTCGTAGCTCAACAATGGGCCGATATAACAGCTGATGATAATTCCTATGGTGTTACCATTTTGAATGACGGACGTTATGGCTGGGATAAACCTAACGACCATACTTTGCGTCTTACTTTGTTTCACACTCCAAAGACTGCAAAAAGATATAAGGAGCAGGATACTCAGGATTTGGGAGAACACACTTTTACATATTCTATCATAGGCCATAAGGGTGTAGTGGATGCAGTGGCTACGGACATAGCTGCAGATAAACTCAATCAGCCAAAGATGGCATCTTTGGTAAATAAGCATGAAGGTCGTCTTGGACGGACGTTCTCTTTGGCTTCGAGCACAAATCCTGCACTTCGCATCAAGGCTTTCAAGAAGGCTCAGGATGGTGATGGATATATCGTGCGTGTTTATGAACTTTCAGGTAAGGGCGCCAAGGGAGAAATACTCTTCCCGATGGAGATAGTTTCTTGTCGTGAGGACAATGGTATCGAGGATAAACTTCAGGATGCTTCGTTCCATGGCCGTTCACTTAATGTGGAGTCCAGCAAATTTGCACTCAAAACTTTCAGAGTCCGTTTTGCGGAGCCTTCAATCAAAATTGTCAATCCTACATATGAAAAGTTGAACTTGCCGTATAACATAGTGGCTATAACTTCTGATAACTTCACTTCGCAGGGACAGATTGGACGTGATAAGGAATCGTTCGCCGCAGAAATACTTCCTGAGAATTTTGAATACAGAGGTATTCCGTTCTCATTCGCAGAAGCAGATTTCAATGATGCAGTGAGCTGTAAAAAACAGAAGATAACATTGCCAGAAGGCACAAAGAAGCTTCATCTGCTTGTAGCATCGGCAGGATATCGTCCTTCGAAAGAAGATAAGAGGGCTAAAATAAAGGGTGGTAAGGTTGATCTTTCGATTCCTGTCAAAGTTCGCTTTGGTGTCGAAAATTCAACATTTGACTGCTCTGTAGCATATTATACTGGTTTCTACGGAGTTTATGGATGGCCTGGATATTATGAGTCTGTGCTTAGAAACGATGATGTTGCCTATGTTGGTTCGCATACTCATTCCTTAAGTGAACGCAATAAGGCATATGTCTTCTCGTATATGTATCTTATTAGCATTCCTGTTAATGGCGCACGTGAAATAGAGTTGCCTGATGCTAAGAATGTACTAATATTCAGCGCGACAGCCCAAAAGTAAATAGAACATTTCTATTGCTAAAACAACTCAGAATTCCTTCTAGGTCACGACACGTGGAATAATAGGGAAGTGCTTGGTGTTGCCGGTAACAAGGAAAGAGTCTTCCCTTGACGTGGCAACTTCTAGAAAGACCACATCTTTCGGTTCTGTGGCAGTCTTGCTCTTGCGACACTCTTTGGGAGTCAATGCCTACTTCGATAATGGCATTGACTTCTTAGACTATTGCATCCTCTAAGAACGGGAATATGAAACGTCTGAGCACTTCGTTGTACTCGGCAAGGATTTTGTCGTTGAATATCGGGATAATCTCCCTATCGAACAAACGCTCAAGAATCTGTACGGGTGCAGAGTCTTGAGCGCTTGGCTAATAAGGCAGACACCTGAACGTTGGTGTCAATTATAGCATAGACATTCATTACTTACCCTCTCTAGTGAGTCCGATTCCCTTGTTAATTTCATCGAGTGGCATATCTTGCATACCGGCTTGGCAGCGGCCTGTAGCATACGATAGAATGCGTCACGTCCCTTAGCCATGATATCTTCCTTTGATGGAGCTTCGATTGTGAAAGGAATGCTACGATTGCGGACCACCTAGCGGACGTATATGTTGAACGCCGTGTTGGTGTTCATTCCAAATTCTTCGCAGAGACTGTCGAACTGAGATTTCAAGTCGGAGTTCAATCTTATTGTAAGTGCTGACAGTGACATAATGCTTTGTATTTGCCACAAGGATAGCAAAATGAGTGGTTATCAACTATTTTGCAACAAAATTAATTGACATCACTATTCTTGTCTACTATTTTTAGAAAAAAGTAGTAACGATCGCTAGTACACCTGAGCCTCAATCTCAAGCAGAAGTTCCTCACGACAGATGTCAGCTTCGATGAATGCGAATGATGCATTGTTGCCGAACATATTTTGACATATATCACGGATTAATTCGGCGTTCGATTCATTTTTTATGTATACTCTCACCGGGTGAGATGAAAATGTAGTGCTCTTTGTTTTTGACTGTTTTATAAGCTCCTCTATATTTTCAATGGTCATTCGGCACTGTATGGCTGCATCTTTTGAAAGAGATGATTTCTCTCCTCGAATTGCGGCTGTTCCGGATATGAACATCGTTTCGTTGGAAAAGAACACACTACGTGCTCGTTCGAATTTCGGTGTGGTATTCTTTTCTTCTCCGCCGTTTTTAAGTTGATCGTTTGAATAGGCATGAGCGGCAATTTGCAAAGGATTGTCTATAGCAATGGTTTCAATGCCACGTCCGGCGTTTATGGATATGACAATTCCACCTGCAGTGCATCCTATTCCAGTGGCTGCTGGGTAACCCCCTTTCCACTCGGCTTTAGAATAGAATCGGCTCCTCGCATCATTGAGCATCTGATAGTGCTGCTCTGCGTTACAGTTTAGCTTTGTAATTTGTTCAATATAGTTCCACTGTCTGTATATATCATCCACCGAGAGTTCTTCCTTAAGCAATATGTTATAACATCTTCTGAAAACATCTTCGGCCTGTTCTCTTATTTGAATCGATGTGTCACGGCTGTTCAAATCCAAGAAAAGTTGTTTAGATGTATTGGAAAGGAGGACTAAATACCTATCTCCATCACACTCTTTTTCAATAAGAGTTTCGTTTTCATCAAGTTCGGCATACTGTACTTCTAGAGAATACTCTTCATCGAAAAGTGGTCGCTGGGCAACCAATGTCCAAATGCTTTGCTTGATGGAGCGCATATGTTCCTTAAGAAGATGAAAAGCCTTCTTATAAGCCGAATTGTCATCTGCACTAGTCATCCATACAAAACGTATGATATGAGCCTTTGTATTGAAACTCTTTGCTTGATGAAGAAGTGCAGAAATACCTGCATCCTCTTTCTCTTTCGTTGAAAATATGTGAGATGAGTACTTCATAGGCTACTTACGTCTTTGACGCTTTTTTGAATAGTCTGGCATCTGTACTGTTATGGCCGGTGAAATGGCTGTTACACTAGTTGTAAATGCTTGTCTTCCCTGTCCTTTAATTCTTTTTGAAGAGCCCTTTACAATACCTGTTACAATCACGCTTTGCAGGCCGTTCTTTTTCCATGAGTTGAATTTGAGATAGATTGTAGCCTTATCCTGATCTTTTGTAACAGTTACAGCATCTGCTTCCATTTGGGAACCATTCTTTGCTCCACGTACAATAATCTGTATAGGCTCTGAATAGTTCTTATCATGTCTTATGATTGATACATCAACAGGCATCTTCTCACCTTCTCGATACTCGGCATCTCCCCGTGGAGTGGCTACGATAGAGAACGGCTGAGGTTCAATGATTCTAATCTGTAAATCTGCCGCAGGAATGTTGTGCGTATAGTAGAATGCCTGCATCATATTTTCAACAGGATGTGCTTCACGTACTATTCTTTTTCCGGAACGTACATCTTCTCCAGTAGCTGTAATCTTCGTAGAAATGATTCCTTCCTGGGCTGTCATTGGAGCTGTAATGGTAACAGTACGTTTTTTCTCTCCTCTATCAAGCTGTGCATAACTTATATCAAAACTTAGAGGAAGACCATCGAACTTCGTCTTGATTGGACCATTAAATTTGTATTTTCGCTGTGCACTGAAATTCAACGTAGCGCTTCCTCCTCTTGGAATGGTTATGATACCAGGCTCTGCAAATAGGTGGAAATCAGGCTGGCGAGGCATGACATAGAGACGATATGCGTAATCTTCGCCATACTTGTTTTGTGCCTCTTGTAGTCTAATGGTATAGTTTCCTGGTTGTAGACGATACATTATGATAGGGTCCGCAAAATGTGTTATGAGACCTTCAGCTTCGTCTTCCGTATCATCTTCCTTTACAATGCGCTTTTGCCCCTGAAATATATCCATCTTAACATCTGTAGGGGCTCCCAGTGAGCGGGCTTTTACTTCTACTACGATGTCAATTCTATTGTCTACGCGAAGAGAGTAAAGATGTTGTTCGTATGGGTGGAGAAACTTTGAATTTATTACATACCCTGGCTGAACGGAGGCTACTTTGTTGTGCGTCAAAACTTCACATTCATATTTCTGACGATCACTTACATCGAAATAGAAATCGTTTGAGCGTAAACCAGACTTAGATGTGGTAGAAAGGACAATTTTGCCAGAGGTTTTCTTAGATGGTGTGATAACCATTTCATTTTTTGCAAGGTTGACACCTTCAAGGTGAATCTTTGTTGCTTTTCCAGCCTGCCCACCCAACGGATAGATGCTTTTTACAATAGGAAGTTCTCCTAGCTCAATGCGGTATGAAAAATCTTCACGTCCTCTGTAGAGCGCATCCTTAATTTCAAGAGTATATTTTCCGTTATGTGGTATTTGGTATATGATAAGCGGGTCAACTCTGTAGTTCCAGTCATCCGAGTATGCAACTTCAACACCACGTTCATCGTACATGGCTAGAGTAGGTTGGAACCATCCTGGCACTGCATCGGCAATGTATGGTGTGAAGTATCGTGCCTTTACATTTGCAACGATTGTCTGTCCTTTTTTTGCTTCAAACGTAAAGTAGTCCTTATCGCTCATCATAATCTGTCCGTTTATGGTACACGGTAGATGTTTGATGAAGTTGGACTGCGCAAATGAGGAATTTGGTTCTTTCTCTAGGGCATTATCAAAACCACCAATCTCAAAAAAGAGTCGGTTCGATACTCCCTTAGGGGAAACAAGACGCAAATCCCTAAGTCCAGGTGTTGCCTTATCAGAAACTTTAACAGTGATTTTGACACGCTGCGCAATCTGCAAGTTATCCTCTTCACCGATATTCTTCTTCGATATTTTGTTTCTAGCTTTTCCTTCCGTGGAATTGTCAATGTGTAGCGTTGTTTCCACTCCGTCACCAGAAATGATTGCTTCTGTTACGTTTGCGATATTTTGTCCTCCGACGGTAATCTCAACTGTCTGTCCAGGTCGTACACCAGCAGGATATACGAAGCCTATGCTCGGTTTTTGTGCGAAGAGGGTTACCGCACATAGAAGTAAGATAAAAAATATGCTAAGTCGTTTCATGCTTGCTATACTTTTTTAGTGCTTAGAATAATTCAGTTAAAAGTCCTGCGCTAGTCTTAGGGTTACCATAGGAAGGTAGCAATGGTATATAGCCTGCAGTAGGGTGAAGAATCTCTCCTTTAGGATCAATGCCCATCAAAGTGTACACCGTGGCTATAAGGTCGCATGGGTAAACAGGTCTTTCTACAACATTTTCTCCTGTTTTGTCAGTTTTACCGATGACTTGTCCTCCCTTTAGACCGCCTCCGGCAACTACGTATGAATATGTCTTGCCGTAGTGACCGCGTCCTCCGTTCCAAGGTGGTTCCCAAGATATTCTAGGGGTTCGTCCGAATTCACCTCCGCATATGATGATTGTTGTTTTTAAGAGTCCTAGTCTGTCCAAATCTTCAATAAGAGCTGATAACCCGCAGTCTAAATCATCAAGTCGTTCATCCATTCTTGCAAAGTGCTCTTTGTGCGTGTCCCAACCTCTGTAGCGAACGCATACTGCAATTACGCCTTCCTGAATCAGACGTCGAGCTGCAAGGCATGACTGACCGAACGTGGTTCGTCCATATCTGTTGCGGGTTTTTTCATCTTCCTTCGAGAGATTGAATACATCCTTTGCTTCTCCGGTAAGTAGCTCAACGGCATCATTTTGAAGCGAGTGAAGTTTGTCTGTTTCATCAATTCGTTCCATCTCTTCAGAAAGAGAGTTTAGCTTGTCAATCATCTCTTTACGTCCAGCGATTCTCTTCGTGGAAACTTTTTCGCTGAATATTCCGTCAACATTGAACACTTTGTCATTTGGATTTCCTCCAGTATCATATGGCTTATACTGGTTGGGAAGGAATCCAGCTTCGTTGAAACGGGTTGACGCCTCTACAAGGGTAATATATGGGAACAAGCGACTCTTGCATTCTTCCTCCTTTAGATACGATATCATTGAGCAGAAGGAAGGGTAGACTATTCCTCCGTTAGTCATATCACCCGTTAAGGTTATGTAATGCGATGTTTCGTGTGCATTGTTGCCGTTGTTTGTCATGGTACGTATGACGGAGAATTTGTCCGTCAGAGTTGCCAGGTGACGAAGACGCTGACCGAACATTACACCAGGCAATGTAGTCTTAATTGGGTTTGGATATTTGCCAAAGTAGTTTCTACCAGCCTCTGGCTTAGGGTCAAATGTATCCGTCTGGGCGGAACCTCCATCCAGGTATATGTATATAACAGCCTTTGCTTTGGCTTGGGGAACTTCCTGATGACGATATCGCTCTTGAGCTTGGACTGTCCCATAGAGGAACATCATTACAAATAATAAGGATATATATTTTTTCATAGTCTTCCGTAAATTCTAGTGAACAAACAGGAATTCGTCGCTGTTAAGCAAGGCAATCGACACATCCTCACAGATTGTTGTAACGTGAGCGTTAGGAAGCAACGAAACAATAGTCTTTTTTTCGTTATCCGTTGCATGGCGGTTAAGATAGCTCAGGTACAGATAATCCACAATTTCTTCCTTGGTGGTTTTTTCGTTATAAATAATAGGTGTTAGTGCGCGGTTCTTTCTTACTTTTTGCAGTATGTGATCCGAATTTAATAGATATATAACCTGCTTGTAGTTGTAGGAACGTGCTCTGGCACTTGCCGAGGAAACATCTCTTGAAGGACGTCCAAGCACTTCAAGCTCAGAGATGGTCACAGTTCCGTCACCTATTTCGATACTTCTCGTTCCTTTTGGATATTTGGTGAAAGGTTCCGGTGCACGGCTTGCGAAAATGTCAAAATTGCCTGTTATGCTTGATATAGCATCGGAAATTTGTTCTCCCGTAAGACGATGTGGTATATAGTGCGAGAAGAGTCTTTGATCACTACGATTCGAAGAATTCGTACGGCATGTTCTGGAATATGTTTCGCTTAGAAGAATCGAGCGAAATAGTTCCTTGACATTGTATCCGTTTGAGATGAAAAGTGTTGTTAGGCAGTCAAGTAATTCTGGGTTTGAAGGTAAATTTTCATTTGAAAAATCATCCACTGGTTCCACGATACCCGTTCCCATCAACCATGACCAAACTCTGTTTACGAATACAGCAGCAAACTGCCGGTTGTCTTTTGAAGTTAGCCAATTGGCAAAGTCTATGCGATAATCTGTACGCTTCTTGCAAGAGATGGTTTCTTTGCCTCCAAGATAGACATTCTTCGGTGCGGGCTTGTCCAAATCCAAACACAAAATTTCTTCCTTCCACTCCTTAGTTCCTTTCAGATAGACCTGGGTGAAGAACTTTTCCCATTCCTTCGGATGCGAACGCTGTCCCATAAAGATGAGTGCGATGTCATCGCAGAATGTCTTCGGTGTACGTTTTGTGTTGATTCTGAAAAGATTGACAGGAGCTGTACGGAAATTGGACCCTGTTGAGCATAACAATTCCTTTACAAATGCGTCATATGGCACATTATCCCTGAATTGTACCATAAGCCACCTGTTGAAGGCTTGAACGCCGTTTGGCCATATACAACTTGGGAACTCGGATTTGATGCGAAGCATGTCACCCCATCTAAGGACCATGTTGTCAATCCATCCTTTAGAATCAAGTAGTTTTGAAACAAGTTTTGCCCGTTTGTTTGCATCGGTGCTTTCTAGGAAGGCTTTTGTTTCTTCTACGGAAGGTACGGCGGACGTTAGAACAAGATATGTGCGGCGTAGAAATGTTGCATCGGAACATTTTCCGGATGGCGTAATGCCTTCTAAGGCAAGTTTCGAATTGACACATTGGTCAATGTCTTGAGCCTTAGCCGCTAAGGCTGCAAAAAGCAGTAGTATTATAATACCAGACTTTAGATTCATAGCATTTTTCATAATCATCCTCATTAATAGAGTCTTTTTCGGATGAAATGTTAAAAATAATTTTACTCTTGTGCAGGATATCCTATAGGATTGTTCAGGATGCAATTGAACGAGTCATCAAGATTGAGTATTGAAAGAACTTTTTTCTTGTCCATTATTCCTCTTGTTACGGTGCAAAGACCAGTGGCGGCTGCAAAGAGGTTGATGTTTTCGCTTACAATTCCAGCATCGGCAGCCATCATTTCCAAGGCGTGTGCACTTTTATTGCCGAACTGTGTAGTTGATGCAATCATAACCAAAAACAATGGGGCTGTTGCAAATCTTTTTTGATTGCCTGCTACAGCTTCACGGTAATCACCCTTTCGTATATCTATTAATGAATGATTTGTCTTGTCATATTTGGATATACCTTTTTTTGTAAAGACATATATGATGATTTCTTGTCTGTTTCTAGCAGTAGGAGAAGTAAGCTTTCCCTCTTCAGGTCGGTTTACTCCCTGAGCGGCCCAGAGGACATCCGAGAGGTCCTGCTTTGAAAGTATGCGCTCACTATAAGTGCGTATTGAACGCCTTGCCTGAAGTGCTGTCATAATGTCTGTTCCTCTTTTCTGAGACGGTGCCGGCAGCTTTTCATCTGCGTAACATGTATCGATAAAAAGGATGAGTGATAGAAGAATCAATAGGTTTTTCATAGTCTTGGGTTTTATATTAGGATTCAATTTTTCATAGGAAGTTAACTTACAGTCTAAATTTTTTTTGAGATATAATTTTTTAGAATGGTTATTTGTTTGTTCGTTGACTATTATAGCCTTTATGGTGACTTTCATAATGAGCTTTGTTTGAATTGTACACGTAAACTCTAATTTCTAGCGCACTAATTCTGTAAATTAATTCTTTATTTAGCCACCTTATTTTTAGGTGGTTATTTTCTTGTTTATTTGAATAATA
>JAGHTK010000032.1 GCA_018065435.1 Candidatus Alistipes equi | reverse complement strand
TAAAAAGGTAAAAAAAGTTTCTCGTCAAAAGGGAGGTTTTTTGAAGCAATGTATTGGAAATGGAGTACCCAACAAAAGAGGCAATCCTCCTATAGAAGGTAAGTTTACAGTTTAGAACTTAAAAGAACCAATATGGAATACTTACGCTATAGTTACGTTTGTAATTCCCTTGATTAAAGAGTTGCTGTACAAAAAATTGCATTGCGGTTTACCTGCGATTGTGTATTTTTGTTTAAGGCTAAAGGGACTTGCAAGTTCACACTTAGCAACAAGACTTTTAAAATCAACGAATTAATTGGGCTATTGCCTTTTTATGATAAATATTTAATAACAATTTCAACCTCGCAAAATCACTTGCGAAACTTGAGTTAAACCAATAAATATGTTCTTTTTATGAGAAGGTTTGTTTTTATTACACTGCTTTGTTTCTGTATTTGTGCGGCAGAGGCAAAGAAACTTGAAGCCCCTTCAAGGACGTCTTTTAGTAATGTCTCTCTCGGCGTTCAGGCCGGTATTTCGGGTTATGGTATAAGTGCTGCTACGCCTTTATGCAGTTTCCTCTACGCCCGTTTAGGTTTCTCTTACCAGAGTATCTCTTTTGGCTCGTTTAATCAAGAGGTCTCTTTGCCAACATCGGTTTTCGTTCCTGGTTTGACTCCAAAAGTTGCTTTGAAGCCAAAGTTTAAGTTTCCTACAGGACAACTTCTCTTTGATTTTGTTCCTTTCCGTCATGGGGAAAGTGTCTTCTTTTTAACAGCGGGTCTCTTTTTTGGAGGCAATACTTTGGCCGATGTATCTGGAATGTTGGATCAAGAGTCTGTTGACAAACTTCGCCAACATGGCATAACACCAGATCAGGTATCGGTAAAGATTGGAGATTCACCTGTAACATTCAGTGATGATTGGTCAGTGGCAGCTTCTGCACACGTGTGGAAGGTAAGACCATACGTGGGTTTCGGTTTTGGCCGTCCAATACCTGTACGTAGAGTAGGTTTTCGTTTTGAAATGGGCGCCGCTTTTCATGGCAAACCAGAAATTGTTTCTCCGAATTTGACATGGTCGGATGATAATGAAAAACTTTCTAATGCTAACAAAATTATAAGTAAGATAAGAGTACTTCCTCAAATACAGTTTACACTGACTGTAAGGCTTCTGAAGGATAATTAGGAGATGTAAATTAGTGCTTCAAAAGATAAACTCCGTGGATTTCCTACGGAGTTTTTTTGGTAGATTTCGCATACTGAAGAATTTTTAGCGCCATTGTTCGATTATTTTAGGCGAAGATTAAAATATAATGACTAAAATTTTACGAAGACCATATGGGTGTTTATATTTGTATTTGCAAAACGATGGATTTCAATATTCTGACGTTTGGAGCGAATCAATATTAGGCATTCTTTGGAAACCTTATATTGTAATATAGTTGATTTATTCCAGTACTTTGTTTTGCATATTACTGAAAGATATCTAATTTTGCCCTTGATTATTTCGTTGTGAACAAAATGAAAAAATTATTCATTGTTATTATGATGACACTCATGTTTTCAACTATGAGTGCTCAGTGCCTACTAAAGGGTAGGGTTGCGGATACGGATTCTAAGGCAGTTCCGTATGCCACGGTGTCTTTGCAGAAGGGACAGAACGTTATTACGGCCGTTGCGTCTTTAGAAGACGGAACATTTCAACTAAAAGTCACACGTGCAGGTAAATATCAATTAGAAGTAAGCTCTGTAGGTTATTCTTCTTTTCGCAAAGAAATTACGACTGATGCCAAAACAGACATGGATCTTGGTACAATCAATCTTTCGGAGGGCGTTGAGGTCGGAGCTGTTGCTGTAACGGTTCAAAAACCAATAGTGACTGTAGATGCTGAAAAACTTTCATATTCGGTCGAGGATGACCCTGTTGCACAATCTTCTACTTTGGAAGATGTTATAAGAAAGGTTCCGCAGTTGAGTATCGATGCCGAAGGAAATGTGCTCATGAACGGACAAAGCGGATTTAAGATTTTGGTTAACGGACATGAATCAAAGGGTATGGCAACGTCGTTCAAGGATATAATCAAGGCCATGCCTGCTTCTAGCATAAAGAAGATAGAAGTCGTTACGAATCCTTCTATGAAATACGATGCCGAAGGCGCAGGAGGTGTGTTGAACATAATTCTTGCAACGGCCAAAAAGGAAACAAAGGGTTATTCTGGGTCATTAACCACAATGTGGAGTTCTATGTTGAATAGGAACTGGGGAACGCATAATTCCGCCTCGTTTAATATGCAGTCTGGAAAATTCTCCATGTATGCGAACTTTTCGATGGGATACGAGAATGATTCGAATGATACGGCTTATACTCAGACAACGAACTTTGATAATCTTGCGAGTGCCGCTTCATATACCCGACGCATCTCATTGGAGGAGGGTGGCTATAAGTTTAATAATCTTCATGGTAGTGTCAACGCAAGTTATGAAATTAACAACAAAAATCTTATAACTGCTGAGATGTACGTGTGGAATGGTCATTACAAACCAAATACTTTGACTGCGGAGGATTTCCTACATGGTGAATCATCCATACTTAAATATCGGGATTTATCACAAGGCAACAATGCGTGGTATGGCTATGATCTGACCATAAGTTATGAACATACCTTTAAGAAGGATGGACACAAACTGACTATTTCGGACAATGTTAGTTTTACACCTCCTACTGAATCGTGGGGACGAAACTCGATAGAGGATATAGTTGGAACAGCGGGCTATAAGACGCTAAGCAATCAGTCCCTTTATCGCGGAACATCAAATTCCTTGCAGGTGGATTACATCAATCCTCTGACGAAAAAGCACTCCATAGAGGCAGGATTAAAGCATAACTGGGATTTTACTCACAATACATCTGAAAACTATTTCGATACATCCCTAACTCAGGGCTTAAGTGATCTTTCCAAAAATATTTTGGCACTTTATGCCGGTTACGCATACACCGCACAGGTGGTTACCTTGCGGGCAGGAACCCGTGTCGAGAGTGCCTGGTACAGCATGCGAGCTTTTCAAATGGGAGAAAAGAAAAATTATTCTTCAACCTTGACGGATGCTATTCCGTATGCGTCAATAACGATTCTGCCGAAAATGGGTCATATGCTTTCAATTTCATACTCTGAAAGATTAAGTCGCCCAGGAATTGAAGCTATGTCTCCTTACGTGGATGAAAGTCTAACCACTCGTTCTTTTGGTAACCCGAATCTAAAGACAGGTATGTCGCACAATTTGAATGTGAAATATGCCTTGATGTCAAACAAATGGAATCTAACGGTTGGCTATACAGGCCTTTTCTCCTCTAATCAAGTCGCTAGGTATTCATTCTTGGATGAGGATGGTATTATTAACAACACGTATTCCAATTCCGAGCATGTTGATAGCCATATGGGTAATGTGGGTGTTGTATACCGTCCTTCACAGAAGTTTTCTTTTATGTTCAACATGACTGCAGGATGGCATACAAGAAACCTTCATTTGCAGAATATCACATGCTCCGGATGGAGCATTCAGCAATCGGCAACTTTGTCCGTGAAACTATGGAAGGGCGCAACGCTTACAGCTACGGAATTTACTATGCGTATGGCTCCGCAACTACAATACAAAATGGAAAGTACCATATGCTTCACGCAGCTTCGCTTAGGACAAAAATTCCTGAAGGATCGTATGGAACTCTCACTTACGGCTGGAAATCCGCACAGCCGTGAAATATCGGGCGATATAACTACTAAGACCCCTACCTACGTAGCTAATATCCACCAGTGCCGTGTTACCCGTTCACTACAGTTTGCGCTTACCTATAGATTTGGAAAGAATGGACTTTCGGTCAAGAAGACATCTAGAAACCAAGACACACTTTCAGATTCTGTTGGAAATGGTAATGAACAGTCTAGTGGTAACGGCTTTGGAATGTAAAATTTAATTTTTTTTAGGATATGAAAAGAGTGCTTTTTAGTTTGTCCCTTGTCTTATTATCCGCACAACTTGTGGCTCAGTCAAAGACAAGACCAATGAACGTATGTGTGATACAACCAGCCTATCAAAAGGGAGAGCAAGCGGCCTATGATACGCACAAGTGGATGATTGATGAACTTGACAAGTGCTCAGAAAGTTGCGATTTGATAGTTCTGCCGGAAAGTTCTGGCACTCAGGCACTCCTTCCAAATTTTGAAACCACTAAACGCGTTGCTCAGAAAAACACCCAGGAAATTTTGGACGCCTGTAGCAAAACAGCTAAAAGATGTCAAGCAGTAGTTTTTATCAACGCTCTTGACAAGACGGAGGCTGGATACCGAAATACTACGTTTGCCTTTAATCAGGAAGGTAAGCTTGTGGGCAAGTATCTCAAGCAACAACTCACAATGGGTGAACGTCGTAAATATGACACATCGTATTCAGATGTTTGGTCTGAGCCTTACATCTTGGAAATAGACGGAATACGCTATGCCTTTCTTACATGTTATGACTTTTATTACTACGAGAATTTTTCGAATATCGCTCGAATGAAGCCTGATATAATTATCGGATGTTCACATCAACGGAGTGATCCTCATTACATTCTGGAATTTATTGACTCGTTCTGTGCATACAATACTGCAGCCTATTTGGTGCGCTCGTCCGTAAGCATGGGACTAGATTCCAAGGTCGGAGGTTGTTCCATGGTTGTCTCTCCGGATGGCCATATCCTTGGCAATATGCGTAGTGGGGTAGGCTCTCTGTGCGTTACGATAGATCCTTTTAAGAAGTATTTGAAACCTGCGGGCTTCGGAAATCCTTTGAGCACGCATCCAGAATATGCCGAAATAGGTCGTCGCCCATGGAAATATCGCCCTGCAGGAAGTGCGATTGTGCCAGGATACGAGGAACTTCCTTCACAAACGATTTGCGCTATGGGCTATTTTGAACGCTCGGAAAAAAAGCTCGGGTTGTTGCCATCGCTTGCCTCTTGTGTTGCAATGGGCGCTAGAGAAATTGGAATCGAACTTTCTTTTAAGGATGGTAAACCCGTAGCAACTGATGGACAAACAGAACTTGAAAGCATATTAAGAAAACTTTCATGTCATGCGGTGATGAATCTCTTCCTTTCAGAAGATGTTTCTTGGACGGATGAAGAACTTGCTATACTTTGGAATATGGTCCATGCATTTGATGCCTGTCGACACACCTGTTTTGTTTCCGCATCACAAGATGTGCTTAAAAGGGTAAAAAAATTATCTCCAAACGTATACACAATGCTTATGGGTAATCTCTCGGATGACGCACAACTATTAATAAAGGCCAAAGAGATGGGCTGCAATGGTGTAATACTGAACTCTGGGGAAAATTTAACGAAGACATTGGATGGAATAAAAACTTCGGGCATGCGTTGTTATGTGGTGCCTACGGGTAAATACTCCAACGAAAATTGTTTCTCTCAAGGAGCTAATAGCGTTGTCGTTTGGAATTATTCTAAATATCTCAGGTTTTGCAAGTGATTTTGCAAGGCTGAAATTGTTCTTAGATTGCAACCATACAGGTGATACTGTTTTTTTGCAACTTTTCACAGATGTAAATTACGTTGGATAATATCGAATACTATTTGTTGAACAGTTTCCAAAAACCTCTTGAAAATGACTAAGAATTGCAGAAAATTATGTATTATTGCAATGCTACCACAAGAAACGGGTTGCAAGTAAAATAATCTACATACAGAACAGATAAAAATGAGTGAGTTCCTATACCCAGTAGATACAGATAAGTTCCAAAAGATAAGGGAACAAGGAAAGTTGTATGTTGACAAGACAGACATGATGCACAATCTTGCAAACAAGTTTGAGTATGTCTTTCTTGCTAGACCTCGTCGTTTTGGTAAGTCTTTGCTTTGCAATACGTTTAAGGCATATTTTCAAGGGCAGAAAGAACTTTTCGAGGGCCTGAAGGTGATGGAGTTGGAAACGAAGTGGAAGACATACCCTGTTTTACACTTCATTATGAGCGGACTGAAAAATGTCACAGTACCCCAGGCACAAACGAAACTAGAAACCTTGTTACGAGGTTACGAAAAGATATATGGTAGAGATCCTCTTTCAAAAACACCAGGCGATCGTTTTCGTGATTTGATTCATAATGCGGCAAATAAGACAAATGAGAAGGTTGTTGTTCTAATCGATGAATACGATTCTCCTATTATGCGTCTTATGTATGACGCGGAACAACTTGAAGCAATGCGCTCGATGTTGCGAGAGTTTTATCAAGTGCTTAAGGATGAAGGTGATTACTTACGCTTTGTATTTATGACAGGTGTTACAAAGTTCTCGCAACTAAGCATCTTTTCGGAGCTGAACAATCTAAATCAGATTTCGATGATGGATGAATACTCTGGTCTTTGTGGTATTACGCAGGAAGAACTTGATACAACACTTCGGCCATGTGTTGAGGAATATGCCCAGAATCTAGGCATCACAACCGATGAAGCATACGCATTGCTAAAGAAGAACTATGATGGGTATCACTTTTCTCGAAATAGTAAGGATGTATATGCCCCTTTTAGTTTATTAAAAGCACTTGATAATAAATCAACTGATCACTATTGGTTCGAGTCCGCTACCATGACAGGTATCATAGAGCATCTAAGGCATTATCCCAATTTCAATCCGCTAGATATGGATGGAGTGGAATTATCGTTGGGAGCTTTCAATGTTCCTTGCGAAGATGCGCGAACACCAATTCCTATGTTGTATCAAAGTGGTTACCTTACTATTGATACATACGACAAGGATATGGACCTGTATGTGCTTCATTTTCCAAACTACGAAGTGCGTCAAGGCATAATTGAAGGATTGACAAACTATTTGATAGATACCGATGATTTAGAGCGCAACGCAGTCATTGTTTCTATGGCACGTGCCCTTAATCAAGGTGATTTATCTAAGGCCTTAATTCAACTTCGTTCCTACATATCGAGTCTTCCATACGACATAATTACCAAGAAAGAATGGATGATAAAACGCAAGCGCGAAGCCTTCTACCAAATGCTTCTATACATTGTCTTCTCACTGCTAAATA
>JAGHTK010000067.1 GCA_018065435.1 Candidatus Alistipes equi | reverse complement strand
CTTCGATATTGTTGCTATACTTCTTATTATTGTTTATCGATAAATGTGTGTGAAAATTTCCTGAAATTTTTTTTGTTGTTTTTCTTTTGGATATTATTTGCATTTGAATTGATACCTTTTTAACATGGTGAAAATCCTTTATTAAATGGTATCTTCTTAAAAATTGCTATCTTTACACGATTTTTAAACGGATATCGAGTTTGATTTTAAACTTTTAGAAATTCTACAAATATTTTAACTATGGCAAATCGTGAAAAGTTATTCGCAGAGTTCCCTCAGGTTTCAACCGAGGATTGGGAGGCTGCGATAGCAGTTGACCTTAAGGGTGCCGATTATGAGCGCAAGTTGGTATGGAGAACGAACGAGGGCTTCAATGTCCGTCCGTATTACCGTGCTGAAAATCTTGCAGGCATCAAGGGTCTGGGCACTCAAGCAGGTGAGTTCCCTTACATTAGAGGCGTGAAGGCAGATAACAACTGGCTTACACTCCAAACAATTGAGGTTTCTTGTCCAGTTGAGGCAAATCTGGAAGCAAAGAAGTTGCTTTCATCTGGTGTTGATTCCATCGGTTTTTGCATTACCAATGAAGAATTCTCTGCGGAAAATGTTGAGGCTTTGCTTTTGGGCATAGACTTGGCAAAAACAGAGGTTGTGTTCTCTGGTAAGCATGTAGCATGTGTTGCAGAGAAGGTTCTTGCTCTTCTTGAGAAGACAGGCGTATCGAAGGACGATGCAAAACTTTGTTTCGAACTAGACCCTATCGTTTCTCATCTTTCGAAGAATGGTCAGTGGTGCGACAAATGCGGTGGAGAAAAGTGCTTTGAAAAGATTGCTTCTCTTGTTAGGTTGGCTGATGGCTACAAACACGTTCGTTTTGTTAATGTAGCAGGTAACCTCTTTGCAGATTCAGGTTCAACAATCGTTGAAGAACTCGCATTCTCTCTTTCGGCAGCTCACGAGTATCTCGTTAGATTGATGAACGCTGGACTTACAATCGACCAGGCAGCGAAATCAATTCGTTTTACATTCGCTGTAACTTCAACCTATTTTATGGAAATTGCAAAATTCCGTGCAGCTCGTATGCTATGGGCTAACATCGTAAGCGCATATGAGCCTAAGTGCCCATGCGCACAGAAGATGTTCGCTCATGCACGTACATCGGCATGGAATCAGACTGTTTATGATCCATATGTAAATATGCTTCGTGGAACAACCGAAGCGATGAGCGCTGCAATCGCTGGTGTCCATTCTTTGGAGGTTCTTCCTTTCGACCACGCATATGAGGCACCTACGGAATTCTCCAACAGAATCGCTAGAAACGAGAGTTTGCTTTTGAAGCATGAAGCTCATTTCGATCAGGTAGTTGACCCAGCTGGTGGTTCGTACTATATTGAAAACCTTACAGCATCTATTGCAAACGAGGCTTGGAAACTCTTCCTTGACCTTGAAGATAAGGGTGGATATGTTGAGGCATTCCTTTCGGGTGTTGTTGTTGAAAAAGTCAAGGCATCGGCTGCTGCAAAAGATAAGGCTGTTGCAACACGTCGTCAGTCAATTCTTGGCGCTAACCAGTTCCCTAACTTTACTGAAACGGCTGATGCAGCTATCAAGGCTTGCGCCGTTGAACGTGAGTCGCAGGAAGGAAACAAACTCACACCTTATCGTGGTGCTATGGCATTCGAGAAGATGCGTCTTAATGTTGATCGCGGAGAGAAAACCCCTAAGGCATTTATGCTCACATGCGGTTCGTTGGCTATGGCACGTGCACGTGCACAGTTCTCATGCAACTTCTTTGCATGCGCAGGTATCCGCGTAGTCGATAATACATTCTTCAAGTCCGTAGAGGATGGTGTAAAAGCTGCTCTGGATTCAAAGGCTGAAATCATTGTTATCTGTTCTTCTGATGATGACTATGCAACGCTTGCTCCTCAAATTAATGAAATGATTGCTGGCAAGGCAATCGTAGTAGTTGCCGGAGCTCCTGCATGCATGGAGGAACTCCAGCAGAAGGGTATCAAGAATTTCATTTCGATAAAGAGCAATGTTCTTGAAACACTGCAGTCTTACCTTACTCAGATGGGAATTTAATTAAAGGAGGAGAAAACTATGAGAGCAAAATTTCAAGAACTCAAATATAATGGTCAGCCTCAGGCGACTGATTGCAAATGCAAGGCAAAGGAGCCTTGGATGACGGCAGAACAGATTCCTGTAAAGGATAATTACACTGCCGAGGATTTGGAGGGTATGGAGCACCTTAACTATGCTGCAGGCCTTGCACCATTCCTTAGAGGTCCATATTCAACAATGTACGTTATGCGTCCTTGGACCATACGTCAGTATGCAGGTTTCTCAACGGCAGAAGAATCAAATGCATTCTACCGTCGTAATCTAGCAGCAGGTCAGAAGGGTCTTTCTGTAGCTTTTGACCTTGCTACACACCGTGGATATGATGCAGATCATCCGCGTGTTGTGGGAGATGTTGGTAAGGCTGGTGTATCCATCTGTTCGGTAGAGGATATGAAGGTTCTTTTCAATGGTATTCCGCTTGACAAGATGTCAGTGTCAATGACAATGAATGGTGCCGTTCTTCCTATCCTTGCATTCTATATCGTAACTGGACTGGAGCAGGGATGTACCTTGGATCAGCTTGCAGGTACTATCCAGAATGATATTCTCAAGGAATTTATGGTGCGTAATACCTATATATATCCACCTAAGTTCTCTATGAAGATTATCGCTGACATCTTCGAATATACTTCAAAGAACATGCCTAAGTTCAATTCAATTTCCATCTCTGGATACCATATGCAGGAAGCAGGTGCTACGGACGACATTGAGCTTGCGTACACTTTGCCTGATGGTTTGGAGTATCTTCGTGCCGGTATCAATGCTGGAATGTCGGTTGACGCATTCGCTCCACGTTTGTCATTCTTCTGGGCAATTGGCATGAACCACTTCATGGAGATTGCAAAGATGCGTGCAGCACGTATGCTATGGGCAAAGCTTGTAAAGCAGTTCGATCCTAAGAATCCTAAGTCTTTGGCATTGCGTACACACTGCCAGACTTCAGGTTGGTCACTTACAGAACAAGATCCATTCAACAATGTTGGACGTACCGCAATCGAGGCAATGGGTGCTGCTTTGGGTCATACTCAATCACTTCACACAAATGCTCTTGATGAGGCAATCGCCCTTCCTACGGATTTCTCTGCTCGTATTGCTCGTAATACGCAGATATATATTCAGGAAGAAACCAATGTATGCCGCTCGGTTGACCCATGGGCTGGTTCATACTATGTAGAGACTCTTACGAACGAAATCGCACACCGCGCTTGGGAGCATATCCAGGAAGTAGAGAAACTTGGTGGTATGGCAAAGGCTATCGAAACAGGTATTCCTAAGATGCGTATCGAAGAGGCCGCTGCACGTACACAGGCTAGAATCGATTCTGGTGAACAGAAGATTATTGGATTGAACGAGTATCGTCTCGAGAAGGAAGCTCCAATTGACATCCTTGCTGTAGACAATACGGCTGTTCGTGAAAGTCAGATTAAGCGTCTAAAGGAGCTTCGCGCATCGCGTGATCAAAAGAAGGTTGATGCTGCACTTGCTGCTATTACCGAGTGCGTACGTACAGGTAAAGGCAATCTTTTGGAACTTGCAGTTGAAGCTGCCAAGGTTAGAGCTTCTTTGGGTGAAATTTCCTATGCATGTGAGGAGGTTGTAGGCCGTTATAAGGCTGTAATCCGCACAGTATCGGGTGTATATAGTTCAGCTATGAAAACAGATGACAATTTCGAAAAGGCAAAGCAGATGTGTCAGGACTTTGCAAAGAAGGAAGGCCGTCAGCCTCGTATCATGATTGCTAAACTTGGTCAGGATGGCCATGATCGTGGTGCAAAGGTTGTTGCAACTGGATATGCTGATATCGGCTTCGATGTTGATATGGGTCCTCTCTTCCAGACACCTGAAGAAGCTGCAAGACAGGCCGTTGAAAACGACGTACATATTGTAGGCGTTTCTTCACTTGCTGCAGGTCACCTTACTCTGGTTCCTCAGATCATTGCTGAGTTGAAAAAACTTGGACGTGAGGATATCATCGTAGTAGTGGGTGGTGTAATCCCTGCACAGGATTATGATGAGCTATATAGAGATGGAGCAGCTGCAATTTTCGGTCCTGGTTCAAAGATTCCGGATGCTGCAATAAAGATGCTTGAAATTCTCAATCAATAGTACATAATATTGTGTCATTAAGGCCGGTGCTTTACGCTCCGGCTTTTTTGATGCGTGGTCAGTTACAAAATGCATAAAAATACCCATAAAATGCATAAATATTTATATTATACTTTTG
>JAGHTK010000159.1 GCA_018065435.1 Candidatus Alistipes equi | reverse complement strand
GCGTTATTGTTCAATTTTATATTAATGTTCAAAAATTTTGAACAATTTGTTGGATTTATACGAATATGCAGAAATCAGAAATGTTGTTATTGTTCTACCTTCTGGAAGATAAGCAGAACGTAAACAAACCATTTAGGACTATATCCAAAGAAACCGGTATGTCGCTGGGGTCTGTTCAGATGAAGTATCATGAGCTGGTGGAGGCTGGTTACATCGTGGATGCCTCCAGAGGAAAGGTTATCCGTAAGCGTTCTCAACTGATTGAACGCTGGACTCGGGGATATGCTGATGGTTTGAGGCAGAAATATTTGATATTCAGATTCCGTTTTTTGGCACCATCAGTGCGTGAACAGTGGAGAGACATTCATCTTCCGCGAGGAATCTGCTGGGGCGGAGAGCCTGTAGCTTGTCTTTTGACGGAATATATCCGTCCCGAGAAATGGACTATTTATGTCCCTGACAAGGCAGATGCGCTCATCTCCACCGGGCGGATGGTCCCTGACAAGAACGGGGAGATATATGTCTACAAAAAATTCTGGTTAAGTGAAGGAGTGCCTCCGATGGTCGTCTATGCTGACCTGCTTGCTATGAATGAGGACAGATGCACAGAAACTGCAGATAGAATAAGGGAGCTGCTATGAAAGAGTATAGTATCAGCGAAAATTTAATTGGTAATCCATTCATTATGAAGGTGCTGCGGGAATTGAAGCTGTCGTACGATGAGCTATCGGCTCCGCTGTATGTTGTAGGTGCAGCCGCCCGCGACATATTGCTGAAAGTACTTGGAGTGGAGAATGCCCCGAGGCAGACGATGGGTTTAGACGTTGCCGTGTTGCTTGAACAGTGGAGTGAATACGATGCACTATCAGAAATACTTGTTAGTCATGGGTTCAAAAAGGCGCCTGAAAAACATAAATTTTTGTATCCCATTCCAGGCACGTCGGCGGTATATGAGGTCGATGTCGTTCCATTCGGAACAATCGCTTGTGATGAACAGGTGGCATGGCCGCCAGAGGGTGACCCTGTAATGTCGGTTCGATGTTTCTCAGAAGTGATGAACCATGCGCTTCAGATAACCGTTGATGGGAACTTGTCCTTCAGCATAGCATCGATGAGCGGTCAATGGCTCATCAAACTTGATGCATGGAGCGATCGCCATCTCAGAACGCGTAAAGACGCCGCCGACATGCAGTTCTTCCTTGAGAATGCCTATGTTGTTCTCGCACTTGAAGCAGACGGCATCCCCGAGGAAATCAGTCTAGACGCCGAAAACTTCGACATTACCGTTGCAGGTGCGGAGTGGCTGGCATCTGAAATGAAGGGTATCCTTTCCACGAAGCACAGGGCTCTGTACTCGTCACTGTTAAGCGATGAACTTGCACTAGAGGAGGATAGCCACCTCTTGAACGATCTGGCCGACTATGCAAGGATATCCTCTTTTAATGTTATAACAAAGGCCCTGTCCAGAATGGTCGAAATATTAAGACCTCAATGAAGACGTTTGAGTATCCCGCTGTGAAGTTGATTGTAGTGTCGGGTGACATCTATGGCGAGGTTACAAAATTTGTCTATAGGCTCTGTGATACTTCGTCATTCATGGACTGGCATGCTTTGCAGTATACTGGATATTATGGAATTTAAGGAGTTATTAGACCTGTATACAATGTGAAATAATACAATATACACACATTCAAAAACGTTATCTGCAACGACTTTGTCTCGGGCCTTAGACTGGCTAAGGGAATCTTCTTGTGTTTTTTTGGGGGAGGGAGCTGAACTATTTAATATCTTTAGTTTTTGAACTTATGATATTTTGTATTTTTGTTGATGAAAAGAGAGAACCATGAGGAATGTAGAAAATAGAAATGAGAGTCTGAATGTAAAATTTACATATAGTTTGCATCTATGGATTCTATTCATTTTCTCCTTTATTTTTGTGCAACTTGTTTCAGCCCAAGAGAAAAGGCCACAAGAAAATAACTCTTTTTTGGACAGATTGGATAATCGTATTTCCAAGAAGCTTCTTTCTGGTATGGATACCAATTATGTCTCGCTTCCGAAAAATCCCTTTACGATTTCGGCCTTGTATAGGGGATCGTATCTCAGGTGTGGAATAATGGATCCAAGTTGTCCGGTGGTAGATGTGCTTAAAGGTCTTCTGCATGCAACTACATCCGAGGCGAAGATGTCTACTAGTTTTCGAAGTTCTGTTGGTCTTGGGTTTTCCTTTAGAAATCTGAACGTACAGTATTTTCAAAATGTGAGTCGTGGAAATGGACGCGTATTTAATGTTTCGTCCTATGGTAATAAATTTGGAGGTGAAATTCTTTATCAGTCGACTTCCACAGTAAACGCTTCATTTGATGTAAATTCCAGACACGGACTAGATCCTATACACATTCCAAATTTGAACACGTTTGGCGATATTTCTATGTCTAGATTGTGTATAAATGCCTATTATGTAATTTCCAACAAAAAGTTCTCGTATCTTTCTGCTATGCGTAACTCAATGATTCAAAAACGCAGTGCGGGTAGTTTTATAACCTCGTTGACATATTATAGGACAAACTGTGACTTTTCGAAAAATACGGCGCTAAACTTTATCTACTTTAGGATGAATATGCGGACTATTACGAACCAACTTGCACTTGGTTGCGGATATGCCTACAATATTGTTCTTCCTAAGCAGGCCATGATTCATATAGCGGCACAGCCCATGCTCACACTTAATTTGAAAAATTACTCAGCAGGAAATACCGATCGTTCATCTCTCATTCCAGAAATCATACGGGAATTGCTTCATCTGAACAATTCGCTTAAGAATTATCATGGTTTGGGTTTTGCGTGTCAGTGCCGCCTTGCTCTATATATACCTTTTTCTGAGCGGATTTTCACTTCTATTAATGGGGAAGTGTTCTATTTCGATTCAGGACACAACAAAGGCTTTCGCACCTATACCACTGATTTTATCTTGTATACTTCGCTTGGGGTTAGATTCTAGCTTTTTGATTCCACGATGTACAAATACAAAAAGAGCGGCCTTTAGCCGCCCTCCTTGGTAATATGCCTTATACTTTAAAGTGCAACATAATTGACAAACGACATGCCACCTGATTCTGCGGTAGGTTTGTTTGTTAACGGATCACCAAGCATTGTTTCAAATGTAGGCACTGCAGGATTTGCCACTCCATTTATTGTAGACTTGATGGTGACAGGATGTCCTTCAGTTCCGATTGTGAAATCAGCTGTGTCAGCATACCATCCTCCGGCAATGAAACCAGCCTTTACGCCATTGTTGGTAGTGATTGTAGATTCAAGGGTCATATCTGAAATCACGCCAGCTCTTGCAATCCTACCAAAGGCGCCACCGCATAGAACGTCTGATGCACAGTCGATAATTTCTATATTCCCTTTGAATGAGTTCCCGGACACTTCACCGCCGTCTGCATAAGGTGAGAAGTATCCAGAGAATCCTCCTACGTAGCTTCCTGCCAATGCATTCTTAAATACGATATTACATTTGATTGTGTTGCCAACACAGTTACCATATTGAGAAGCTGCTAGACCTCCCGCATTAAGGAATCCTTTCAAATCAATTATAACATCACCATTTAAGGTACAATCAAGTATGTTCAGTTTTGCATTATCGTAATAACCTATGATTCCTGCAACATGGCTTGCTTTCTCATCGCTTGATTCTCCGCTTACGCTTACTTTATTGTTGTTCGTGCATTTTGAAACAGTAGTGTTTTTAGTATATGACGTTCCTACAACACCACCAATAAAGAGAACTGATTTGTAAATGTTTGACTGAGCGGATGTGAAATCAAAATCGCCGTTGTTTACACAACTTTCAATCAGTGTTCCGTTAAGGAATCCGACCACACCACCACCATATACTGAAGACGGATTGCTTGTACTTGTGTTCAGTGAGCAATCGTAGCTGAAAATCAACGGAGCATTGTTTGTGCAGTTGTTTACTTCAGAGTCGGCGCGTCCGAAACATCCTCCGAACCTTGTTGTCTTGTCATTTGTGTAGAAACTTACATTGTTGTAATTGTGGCAGTTGGTTGCTTTTGCGTAAGCAAATCCTGCTACACCTCCACATGCATTTCCTGATCCAGCCGTGAGAGTCATACCATGATGGGCATCGACTTCTCCGTAATTGTTGCAATCCTTGATGAAGCATTCATCCTTTACTAGACCGTCACCTACTTGACCTGCAATACCTCCGGCCGATGCCCAATAACAGCCTGCTACGCCTGAAGCGTATGTCGTTGATGCATTGCCACAAACGCCCTCGGTATGAATTGTACCATAGTTAACATTGTTAGAACATTCCTGTCCGATAAAACCAGCAACACCTCCGATTTTTGGAGTAGAAGAACTTTTTTCATTGTTACCTGCCCACGTTACATTGCCGTAATTTGTAGTGTTGGTTATAGAACCTTCCATATATCCTACAACACCTCCGACTAGATGATAACCTCCTGAACCGCCGTAAGGGCTTGTTTCGGTAACATTACCATAGTTCGTACAATTGTCAAGAATGCCATAATTTTTCCACCTGTACGGTTGGAAATCATCAAAATTTGGGAGCCTGCTACAATAGCGGATTCTAAGTTTGATCTGAAAGTGTAGCAGCTCTAAATCATATCTTT
>JAGHTK010000019.1 GCA_018065435.1 Candidatus Alistipes equi | reverse complement strand
ATCTCAATTGAAGTTCGAGATTTGAACGCGCTTCAGAAATAGTACAATTCTTCAAATCACTCATATCGAAGTGCAAAACAGGGTATGTTTTCCACTCTTTTTCCAACTCCATCACCTTTAGGCCTTCGAAAAGTTCTTTCTGCCCTTGAAAATATGCCTTAAACGTATTGCAAAGTAAAGATTTGCCAAAACGACGAGGCCTGGCAAGAAAGACATACTTATATTCGTTGGCAAGATTATACATCATATCCGTCTTGTCAACATACAACTTACCTTGTTCCCTTATTTCTTGAAATTGGTCTGTATCTACTGGGTATCTGAATTTTTTCGTTCTCATATGTTTCGAATGAAGATTATTTTACTTGCAACCGCTTTTTGTGGTAGCATTGCAATAATACATAATTTTTTGCAATTCTAAGTCAGTTTCAATAAGTTTTCGAGGGTGTTTTGGTACTATTTTCTCAAAAAACTACCCACACAGTTATTAAAACAAAGGTGTAGTGGATTTTAATCTTTGGTGCTAGGTTATATGATTTTCTTTAATCTTGGTGTGATGGAATAGTTCTCAAATATCTTGTAGTTGTTTTGATTCTCTATCATTTCTGCGAAGTACAGATGTGAATGTAGGTTGGAGGAAGGAACGAATCCCTTATCACCTTTGTAAATACCGGATGCTTGGATTGCTAAAAAGGCAAGACTTCTACTTTGTATGGAGTTCCAACGTAATTTGCATCAAAAGAAAAGTTACATGTAAAGTTACCTAGGCTTTTTATTGCATGAAGTACACTATTTCAGCGTAAGACATTGAAGGATGTAGCGGCAAAGAAAATTTATTGTATTTCCTTCTAAGTTGCGACAAACACAAAACAATTTTCGAGAATCTAAAAGCAATTTATTAACTTAGCATTCGAAACTTATTCTCCTATAAATTAGGTCGAATTTATCTTTACGGAGCATTAGTTATTTTGTATTTTTCGAATTGTTAAGACACGAACTTATTAAAATAGGACATTGAACAACAATCACATATGAAAAGAGCATTATTATTTTTAAGTGCTGTCGCAACTTTGTTTATTGCACACGCCCAAGACCAGCCGATATGGCAAAACCCAGCCGTATTCGAACAGAACCGTCTTCCAATGCGTTCATCGTTCAAAGTAGATGGTGCTGAGTACTTCTCCATACACGGAAACTGGAAATTCTTCTTTACAAAGAATTCCACCGACGCCGTACCTGATGACTTCGCATCAACAAAGTTTGATGATGCAAAGTGGGGCATTATGCCTATACCGGGAATGTGGGAGTTGTACGGATACCTCGATCCAATTTACACGAACCAAAAATATCCATGGACAAATTTCTTTAAGCCTAATCCTCCCTATGTACCTACGGAGCGTAATGCTGTAGGAATATACCGTCGCACATTCCAAATTCCATCCCAGTGGAAAGGACAGAATGTCGTTCTACACATTGGTAGCGTCACTTCATGCATTGAAGTGTGGATTGATGGCAAATGGGTTGGATATAGCGAAGACAGCAAACTAGAAGCCGAATTTGACATAACAAAGTTCATTAAACCTGGTAAAAATGCTCTTTTCACATTCCGTGTTCACCGCTGGTGTGATGGTTCCTACCTTGAGGATCAGGACTTCTGGCGCTTATGTGGATTCGCAAGAGAAAGTTATCTACTCGTACGCGGAAAAGAGCGTATTGAGGACGTTAAGTTCTATCCCGAGCTCTACGACAATTACAGCCAAGGAAAACTTCTGGGTACAATTCATCTAACACCTTCCGTAAAGGATGTAACTGTCACATTGAAAGATGGAAGCAAGGAAATATTTAACAATACATTCAAGGTAAAGAATGGCCTGTGTGAGTTTTTAATTGATGCAGGAAAGGTTCACACATGGAGTGCAGAAGACCCATATCTGTATTCCCTTAGAATTGAGACAAAGAATGAGGGTTGTACTTTCCCTGTAGGTTTCAGATCGAGTGAAATTAAAAACGGACAACTTCTTGTTAACGGCAAACCGATTCTTATCAAAGGTGCAAATCGTCACGAGATGCATCCAAGAAGCGGATACAATATATCAAGAGCGGATATGCTTAAAGATCTTACGATTATCAAGCAGCACAATCTCAATGCCATTCGCACATGCCACTACCCTAATTCGAACATATGGTACGATCTTTGCGACAGCCTTGGAATATATCTTGTCGATGAAGCAAATATCGAGAGCCATGGTATGGGATACAAGAAGAAAACGCTTGCCAAGCGCGAGGACTTCCACGAACAACATCTTATAAGAGACCAGCGCATGGTACTGCGTGATTTTAACCATCCATCCATCATAGTATGGAGCCTTGGAAACGAATCCGGAAACGGAAAGAACTTCGAGGACTGCTATGATTGGATAAAGGCTTACGACAAAACGCGTCCCGTACAGTACGAAAGGGCCGAATTAGAGCGCAACACGGACATTTTCTGTCCAATGTACGCAGATTACAAAAAATGTGAAGATTACGCAAAGAGTAACCCTCAAAGACCTCTTATTCAGTGCGAGTACGCCCACGCAATGGGAAATTCGATGGGTGGTCTAAAGGAATATTGGGATCTTATAAGAAAATACCCATCATATCAGGGAGGATTCATTTGGGACTTCGTCGATCAGGCGCTTGCATGGGACGATAAAAAGACTGGCAAGATGTACTTCCGCTACGGAGGATGTTACAACGAAGCAGACCTATCGGACAACACGTTCAACTGCAACGGATTCATTTCAGCAAGTAGAACGCCACATCCTATGGCCAAGGAAGTCAAGTACTGCTACCAAAATATCTGGACATCGTTATGTGAAGCAGAAAAGGGCGAAATTGAGATTTTCAATGAGAATTTCTTTACAGGTCTAGATAATATCCGCTGTGAGTGGAGCATTCTAAAAGATGGCGTTCAAATAGCCTCAGGGAACATTGATAAGATTGACACGGCCCCACAATCAAAAAAGAAGATCTGCCTTGGATACAACCTCGAAAAAGATGACATTTCGGAGTATTTCCTCAACCTGTCGTTCAAGACAAAAAAGGCGTGTGGACTTCTGCGTGCTGGATGGGAAGTAGCTTCCCAACAGCTCACCCTACGAAAGGGCCATAGAGAGTACCGCGCAGCAGAAGCTGGACAACTTCTCACCTCAGAGCAGAGGACTATTACAGGAAAAGACTTCTGTGTAAAATTCTCGAAGGATGGGTTCATTTCATCTTATATAAGAAAAGGCAAGGAGTTCATCGTTGAAGAGCTTCGTCCTCTTTTCTATCGTGCCCAAACAGAAAATGATTTCGGTCTTTACCGCAAGGGAAGAAACGTAGGTCTTTACAATTCACTATTACTTTGGAGAGATATAACCTTTACCCTGGAAAGTTTCGAGCAGAACGGAGGCGCAATAGTTGCAAAATACACTATACCTCAGACCGGGGCCACGCTTACGCTTAGTTACATCATATCCGATGATGGCAGAATTTCCATAAGCCAGAAGATGACAGCACCAGCCCAGAAGAAGACAACGCATATGCTTCGATTTGGTATGGCACTTGCAATGCCTGGATCATGTGACAGAATCGAATACCTGGGTGCAGGACCTGAAGAAAGCTATGAAGACAGAAAGAATTCAACATTTATCGGACTATACGAAGGTTTTGTAAAGGACCAGTTATGGATGCTATATGCACGCCCGCAGGAGAGCGGAGCTCACTGTGCACTGCGTTGGTGGGATATAAAGGACGGAGCAGGACGAGGCTTTAGAGTAAGCTCGAATACACTCTTTAGTGCAACTGCCACGCCATATCATCTAAGCGAAATTGACCTAGCATCACCGACATACAAAAAGTTCCCACAAGACTTAAAGACGGATGGTCGCACACACGTCAATTTAGACCTTAAACAGCAGGGCTTAGGATGCATCAATAGTTGGGGACGCGCTCCTCGAGACGAATATATGATACCTTTCGAGGATATGGAATTTAATTTCACACTCACACCTATTGAGTAGTTTCACATATCGTCTTTTATTATTACAGGCCGGAGAAAAAAGATTTCCCGGCCTGATTTTTTATGTGAAATTTGTATCTGTTCATCCTACATATCCTACCTTCCAAAAGACCTCTCTTGAATATTTTTCAATTCCAAAAAGAGTGTTCCTTAATTTCAATGTCATCCGTAAAACGACTGCTAAAAAAAGAGCCAAACTTCTTTTACACGATACAAAGTCCTGCAGTTGATTTACTATGCGTAGAAGATGGAGCTTAAGATTGAAGCTACAGTAACGGAAGTTGCAACACAAACCAATCCAGGAAGCATAAACGAATGGTTGAGAAGATACTTACCTATTCGAGTCGTTCCACTGCGGTCAAAGTTGATTGTTGCCATATCAGAAGGATAGTTTGGGATGAAGAAATATCCGTAGACACTAGGCAAAATACCCAAAAGGAAAGTTCCTCCAAGTCCTAAAGAGTACGCAAGAGGCATCATAGCCGTAACTACAGCACCCTGTGAATAAAGCAGTGTAGAAAGCAGGAAGAATACTATTGCAATTGATACAGGATATACCGCAACCATATTTCCGAGCAATTCCTTCATAGCTGCCATATTATTCGATACGAAGGTATCTGTAAGCCATGCGATGCCAAAAATTGCAACTGCTGCAGACATGCCCGACTGCCAAACATTTCCCGAGATGATCTTCTTAGGTTGGACACGGGCTAAAATAATCATCAGTGCCGAAGCTAGAAGCATGATTATCTGTATGAGTAGGTTCATTTTCAAAGGTACCATCTTGTACTGTGTAAAACCTTCCACCAACGCTCCAGCCTTCTGAAGTTGTTGTGCTGTCAAGCCGTTGAACGTATCAGATACACCAGGCACAACGGTCAGTTGCTTAAACGAAGGCAATAAGCCCGGGAAAATTGCAAATACGATAATTGATAAAATAGCTGCAAAGAAAACATATACAGCACACTTTGCTCGTCCCGATACCTTCTGGTGAAGTGTCGTTGCAGAATCACCATAGACATACTTACGTCCTTCTTCTGTTGAAATACGTGCCTGAAAATCCTTATCAGCCGAAAGATCCTTTCCCCTACGCAATGAGATTAAAGAAGCCATAAGCAGTCCTACCATACATGAAGGAATTGTTACACTTAGCACCTGTGGAATGGTAAAGGAAAAACCATTATGGGAAGATATAACAGTAAAGGCAACGACCGCTGCAGCAATTGGAGAACAAGTGATTCCGACCTGGGCCGCAATCGAAGATACGGCGCATGGGCGCTCTGGACGAATTCCCTGACGGATGGCAATGTCATATATGATAGGCATTAAGGTGTACATCACATGACCAGTTCCAACCATAACTGTAAGGAAAAACATACAAAAAGGAGCAAAAAGAGTGATTCGCTCCGGATGGCGACGAAGCAATCGTTCGGCAATTTGCAAAAGCCAAACCATACCACCTGAAGCCTGCAAGGTTCCCGCGCAAAGTACCGCAGCCAAGATGATATAAATAACATCCGTCGGAGGAGTTCCTGGTTGCAAACCAAAAACGAATACAAAAATCAATAGTCCGATACCAGCCATTGATCCCAAAGCTATACCACCATAGCGTGCACCTGCATAAATGGTTAAAAGAAGAAGTGCTAATTGAATTAATATCGTAATGTCCATGTGTTAAAGGCCTTTACCAATTGTTTGACAAATATAGCCAATATTTTAAAAAGTCTCGCTAAGCAATACTAAGCTTAGCTGTAGCTTTAGTGAAAAAATGTGTTTGAATACTTTACTGATTTTTTCTTTAGAGCAAACCCTTACTTATAGTATTGTTACGAAAAACATTGGATATTACTTATCGTTTGCCTATTTTTGTTTTAGAGTTAAGGGGCGTATTTATCACACACTATAAAATTTTAATAGTCAACAAATTACCAAATACATCATCCCTTTTAGAATAACTTTTTTTACAATTTAGACATCGCAAAATCGAAAGCGAAACTTGAATTTTATTGAACTATGGCCTCAAAAACAATACTATCCCTGAAGGATGTCGCTATTTACTACCCTTTGAACCCATACGGAAAACTTTCAAAGAAAAATCCTGAAAAGGATTCAAAAATGGTAATACATCATATCAATCTGGAAATTGAACAGGGTGAAGTTGTATATTTCATAGGACGTGTAGGAAGTGGAAAGTCCTCGCTTTTAAGAACGATATACGCCGAAAACAAACTTCTTGAAGGAGAAGGGACGGTTGCAGGGTTCTCTTTAAGAGATATCTCTCAAGGGAATATCTCAAGACTAAGACAGCGGATAGGTATTGTATCGCAAGACAATGCTCTTCTTATGGACAAAACAGTAAGATATAATCTAGATTTCATACTAAAAGCCACTGGATGGACTTCAAGCAAAGAGCGTCAAGAAAGAATAGAGGAAGTTTTGGAAATGGTTGAAATGTCTGCGCAGGGAGAAAGAATGACATTCGAGCTTTCGGGTGGAGAGCGCCAGAGAGTTGCCATAGCCAGAGCGTTGATTAACTCTCCGAAACTTATTCTTGCCGACGAACCTATTACGAATCTTGATCCTATTACAGGCAAAAGCATCATCGAACTTTTCTATAGTATAGCACAGAAAGGTACTGCAATAATCATTGCGACACATAACACTACCCTTCTTGAGAACTATGCCTCCCGCACCATTTTATTTCAGGATGGTACAATAAGTCAGATCGACCTTGCATCCCTGCAAGAAGTCTGAAAAATGAGTATAAATCACTTCTGACATCCTCTTTACTTTCAAAAGTAGGTGAAAAAGACTACTTCAATCTATCACCTGCATTTGATCACAAAATTGCATCTGTAGTGCAACAGAATCTTCGTTATTTTTCACATCATTTTGGGCGGAGCAAGTCCAACATTTTCCACCTGTACGGTTGAAATTTTGACAAAATTATGCAGATTTCTTGAAAAAGCTTTCAAGAGATCCCTCTTTTATCCAAGTTTCAAGCATTCCGTTC
>JAGHTK010000075.1 GCA_018065435.1 Candidatus Alistipes equi | reverse complement strand
CATTTCCCAAACTACGAAGTGCGTCAGGGCATAATTGAAGGACTTACGAACTATCTGATGGATACTGATGATTTGGAACGAAACGCAGTCATCGTTTCTATGGCGCGTGCTCTAAATCAAGGAGATTTGTCCAAGGCCTTAATTCAACTTCGTTCCTACATATCGAGTCTTCCATACGACATAATTACCAAGAAAGAATGGCTGGTAAAACGCAAGCGCGAAGCCTTCTACCAAATGCTTCTATACATTGTCTTCTCACTGCTAAATAGCAAAGTAGATACAGAAGTTCGAAGTATTATAGGAAGAGCGGATGTAGTTATTAAGACCTCAAGCAACATTTTCGTACTTGAATTGAAAGTTGATGACACAGTCGAAAATGCTCTTGCCCAGATTGAAGATAAAGGTTACGCAATTCCATATGAGGCTAATGGACGAAAAGTTACGAAGTGTGGAGCTGTCATTTCAAGTGAAAAGCGCACTATTACTAGTTGGCGGATGGTAGACATGGATGGAAATATTGTAGACTATCCCGTAGTCGACTAAGGTTCAGTCATTACAACAACCGTGCCATTAAGAATACCACTACCTAAAAAATGAGAGATGTTTGATTGTCTCTCTTTACTTTTTGCTACTTAATCTACACTAATTCAATTTATTTATATTTAAGTTTTAACGAGCGAAAGGATAAATCGGCTGAATTTACTGCTCGAGTAGCTATAAAGTCGTTCTAAATACGAATCAGTTATTCCCATTCTCACCTAAAATTTGTAACTTTGCATGATTTATTGAAACAATCCGAAAAATGCAAAAACTTCGCAATATTGCAATTATAGCCCATGTCGACCACGGAAAGACAACGCTTGTCGACAAAATGATTCTTGCGGGCAATCTTTTAAGGGAACCTTCGAAAACTGGAGATTTGATTTTGGACAACAACGATTTGGAACGCGAGCGTGGAATTACCATCCTCTCAAAAAACGTTTCCGTAATATACAAGGACTACAAAATCAACATTATAGACACTCCAGGACACGCTGATTTCGGAGGTGAGGTAGAACGTGTGTTAAACATGTGCGATGGTGTGATACTTCTTGTTGACGCATTCGAAGGGACGATGCCTCAGACACGTTTCGTTCTGGAGAAGGCATTACGTCTTGGAAAGAAGCCTATAGTTGTTGTCAACAAGGTAGACAAACCGAATTGTCGTCCTGAAGTCGTAAACGAGCAGGTTTTCGATTTGATGTTCACGCTCAACGCCACCGAAGAGCAACTCGACTACAAAACAATCTATGGCTCTGCAAAACAGGGATGGATGTCACACAAATGGTCAGAACGCACAAACTCAATTACCCCACTTTTGGAAACAATCATCGACGAAATTCCAGAACCGGAACATGTGGATGGTACCCCGCAACTTCTTATCACATCCTTAGAGTACTCTCCTTATGTAGGACGTATCGCCGTAGGAAAACTTACGCGAGGCATCTTAACGAATGGTCAGATGGTAACGCTTGCAAAGCGTGACGGAAAGACAATGATAAAGACCAAGATTAAGGATTTGATGGTATTCGACGGACTTGGTAAGAAGAAAGTTGACCGTGTAGAGTGTGGCGAGATTTGCGCTATGATAGGCATCGATGGATTCGATATCGGAGATACGGTGTGCGACTTGGAGAATCCAGAACCACTTCCTCCAATTCATATCGATGAGCCAACAATGTCCATGCTCTTTACAATCAACAACTCACCATTCTTTGGCAAGGACGGAAAATATGTAACCTCAAGACATATAAAGGAACGTTTGGAAAGAGAGTTGGAAAAGAATCTGGCACTCAGAGTTGAACCTAGAGAGAATGCTGATTCATTCATCGTTTACGGACGAGGCGTACTGCATCTCTCGGTTCTGATTGAGACAATGCGAAGAGAAGGATACGAATTGCAGGTAGGTCAGCCAAAGGTCATAATTAAAGAAATAAATGGCAAGAAGTGCGAACCAATAGAGGAAATGACCGTTGATTGCCCTGATGAAATGGCAGGAACAGTCATTGAACTAACAACAAAGCGACATGGAACGCTTACGAATATGTCATCCGCGAATGGACGTACACGACTCGAATTTGAGATTCCTTCAAGAGGTATCATAGGACTTCGTTCCAATATGCTTACCGCTACAGCAGGCGAAGCTATTATGGCCCACCGTCTGAAGGATTTCGAGCCATACGTTGGAGATATTGAAATGCGTACCAACGGCTCTATTATAGCTTCCGAAACAGGAACAGCTTACGCCTATGCAATAGACCACCTTCAAGACCGTGGACGCTTCTTCATCTCCCCTATGGACGAAGTGTACATGGGACAAGTCGTTGGAGAGCACACTCGCTCAAATGACATCACAGTTAACGTTTGCAAGGCAAAGCAGCTGACGAACATGCGAGCTTCCGGTTCGGATGATAAGGCTATTATTGCTCCACCAAAGGTTTTTTCACTGGAAGAGGCTTTGGAATACATCAAGGAGGATGAGTATGTTGAAGTAACACCGAAGGCTATGCGTCTTAGAAAGATACTTCTACAGGAAACAGATAGAAAACGTGCATCAAAATAGTTTGGATATGGAAAAGATTGGCATTGCATCAGATCATGCAGGATATCAGCTCAAGGAGCTTCTTATTGGATATCTATCGAGCAAGGGATTCGAGGTATTGGATTTTGGATGTGACTCAGAAGAAAGTTCGGACTATGCGGATTTCGCACATCCGCTTGCTGAAGGTCTTGAAAAGGGAGAATATCATCGTGCTGTAGGAATTTGTGGCTCGGGTGAGGGAATGGCAATAACGCTTAACAAACACCAAAGCATACGCGCATCACTTTGCTGGACAAAAGAAATAGCCCACATTACGCGTCAGCATAACGATTCAAACATTCTTGTTCTGCCAGCACGCTTCATATCTAACGACGAAGCACTTGAAATACTTAACGAGTGGCTTTCAACAGAATTTGAAAGTGGAGGACGCCATTCAAGAAGAATCGCAAAAATTCCAATTCTTTAGTATATGTTAATGTCCTTGTATCGCTCTTTAGGTTTTAAGAGCGGTGAACACACCATATCAAAGGAAGTTATTGGTGGCGTGACCACTTTTTTGGCCATGTCATACATTCTTGCCGTGAATCCTTCGATATTTTCAGCCATTAACATGGATAGTGGAGCAGTTTTTACAGCTACGGCACTTGCAGCCATTATTGGAACGCTTGTCATGGCGTTCTATGCTAAGCTCCCATTTGCGCAGGCACCAGGTATGGGCGTCAATGCTTTTTTTGTTTATACCATATGTATTTCAATGGGATATTCATGGCAATTTGCCCTTACAGGTGTATTGATTGAAGGTATCCTCTTTATCATTATTACCTTAACTGGTATTCGCAACATCATCGTTGATGTTTTACCTGATAGTCTGAAAAAGGCAATAGGTTGTGGAATTGGACTTTTTATTGTATTTCTTGGGTTGATGACTTCTAAATTTGTCATCCATAGTGATTCCACACTACTAAAAATGGGAAACTTTTTAGACCCAAATGTGATTCTATTTCTTATAGGCACCATTCTCACAGGAGTTTTAGTCATAAGAAAAGTACCTGGCGCGCTTCTTCTTGGCATCATTATAACAACCCTTATAGGCATTCCAATAGGAGTCACACATATGGAAGGTGTGTTATCAATGCCAAAATCTATAGCTCCGATATTCTGTAAGTTCGATTTTTCGAATATATTTTCTGCGGACATGGTTATCGTTGTGCTCACACTACTTTTCTCCGATATATTCAACACAATCGGAACCGTTGTCGGTGTATGCTCATCAACTGGCATGATTAAAAAAGACGGTTCGATTCCTAGACTTAAAGAAGCCTTTATGGCCGATGCGGTAGCAACCGTTGCCGGAGCGTGTTTTGGCACATCCACCACGACAACCTATGTGGAAAGTGCTACGGGAGTGGCAGCAGGAGCCCGGACCGGAGTAAGTTCCATCATTACTGCAATATGCTTTGTCGCATCTTTATTCTTTGCTCCATTGTTTCTATCAGTTCCTTCATCAGCTACATCCCCTGTGCTTTTAATCGTAGGTCTTATGATGATGAACACGTTCAAGGATATTAATTTTGATAATTACCGCGTCGTAATTCCAGCATTTTTATGCCTTATTACCATTCCGTTCACATTCTCCATTTCAGACGGAATACTTGTAGGAATAATCTTCTATGTCATTTTGAACGCTTTATCAGGAAATTTTCGCTCGATCAAACCTTCAATGTGGATTCTAGCTACACTTGCATTAGCGCAATACATTTTTCTTTGATTCAAAACAAATCTCTAAAAATTATCACCCTCTATGTTAAATAAAATATTACGAAGCATATTATCACTTCTTTTACTTACGATTGCTCTATTTGTGAATACATCATGTTCAAAAGAAGGAAACATTTCATTCGATGAGAAGATATATGGGATATGGAAAGCCGATATTTCATCTAAGGATAATGTTGAGAAAACCTCAATCTATCTTGTATTGTATTCTAATGCCACGGGAGAGATGATATTGGTGAACGGAACACTGCGTAGAGAACAACCAATCAAATACACCTATTTGGAAAACACCCTATCGATAACAAACGCAGCGGGCGAAACAGAGGTGTGGACATTAACCTGGATAGATGATGATTCATTTAAGGCTAGTGATGGACAAGGTCTTACGCTTACCTTTGAGCGAGAGAACATCATCATCTAAATAAATTTTCAACACTACACGTGTGAAATGGCATCTGTTATGCCTTAAAAAAAAGATTCATTCTTTGAATAGTGATTAATTTTGAGATATAGTGTGTATTTTGTCCAGTCCAAAAGACACACTATTTTTTTATACTAAAGCCCTAAAGATTTCAATAGTCGTACATAGAAAAGGCTGGTACATCACACACTTGCTTAAGCACGACATTCAAATATAGGCCAAATCTTCCCTTGTAATCATACAACTTAGAAGATATCATAAAGAAAGTTGAGACAAAAAATGCTCAACTTTCACAAATACTGATATAATCAAAAAACTACTCGTTCCAAATCTTTACTCGTTTGGATGGCTCAATATAGAGCTTGTCACCTGGTTTTATATCATACGCTTCATACCATTCATCCATCTGCCTTACTACCATATTAACACGCAAAGGTGCAATAGAGTGAATATTGGTCTTTACGATTCTTAGGATATACTCTTCGGAATAGGCTCCAGCCCACAAGTTACCATAAGCTAAAAAGAACTCGCGTTTAGCCTGCAAAAGTTCTTCATTTGACGCGCCTTTGCCTATATAATGATTCAACATAGCACGATAAGCAGCATTAACTCCGTTGAGATCAGCCACATCCTCTACACTGGTTTGTTCTCCATTGGCATAAAGATCCGGATATTTCTCAGGATATGGTCTGTACTCAGAGTAGTATTTGGCTAAATCTTTAGTTTTAGCAAGAAAAGTTGTCTTATCCTGAGCTGTCCACCAATTATTCCATTCACCTTTCGGGCCGAACTGATATCCAGCAGTATCAAATCCATGACCAAACTCATGCCCGATAACGGCGCCAACCATTGCATAGTTATATGAATCCGGGACATTGCTACGACAAACATTAGGCATAAGCATTGGCATGTATATGCAAAGTCCATTAGACTCCGTTGTGTTCATAGCATTCACATGATATAAAGAGGTGTGGGCTTGAGTAAGACTATACCACATATCATCGCGTGAAGGTGTGTCATTAATGGAAGCAAGAACAATATCATACCATTCATTACCAATCTGTTCCATATCCTCAAGAAGGGATAATCCAGTGGGAACACTTCCCATGCGTTCTTCTTGCCAGCTATCAGGATAGCCTATATAGCAATCAAGTTTCTGGGCCTTCTCTAAAGCCGTATAACGGGTTGATTCTGCCAGCCATGTATTCTGCTGAATCAATTCTATGAACGCCTCTTTTAGCTCTTTAGTCATCGTGATTGTAAAATCCCGCATAATCATATCCTTGAATGTCTCTGAATAGAGTTTTGTCATACGATATGCAAAAGGATGATAAGCCTGCGTAAGGTATGTTGCAAGTTCTTCCTTCGTAGCATAAGTCCATCTATAGTTGAAAAAAACTATAGCATCCTTTAGAATCATTTTCCAGTTTTCAACGTTCTGTTCATTGACACAATTCTTCATGAATTCATCCTGATCTATCGTCTCTCCGTAAATCATTCTTTCAACGCTGACTCCTACGGCTTCTGCTAAGTATCTGCGGCCATCTACAATTTCATTGCCTTCGTAAGGTTTTGTACGTATAGCAATTCCTCTGTAAGATAGGAACTTGGACTGAATGTCTTCACATTTTTTCGAAAGTGTATTCGCTTCCGATTCCGAACAACCGGTTGTCTTCTGCCAGGCCAAAGTTGTAGCTACTGGTGGCACCGGATCAATCACTTCAACAACAATTTGAACTCTTCCTTCCACTGGCTGACTATGAAGAGTAAGTAAAGGTTTGTAACCTTTCATACTCAACTGACCTACCTTCTTTATAACATCCCTAATAGTTTTAAGATTGTCAATTTCCTGCAATTGTTGTTTTGTCTTTGCTTGAAGTTTTGCAATGGCAGCATCCGACAAATCGTGGTTATCTATATCCTTGAGTAATTTCTTTACTACAGGGTCATCAGACGCAAGAATAACCTTTTGAAACTCAGACACACTATACTTAGAATCAATCCAATACATTTTAGAAGATTGTCCCACAGGTAGAGGATTCTTCTTAATCCAGGCACCATTGCAATAATTATAAAAATCATCTCCTGGTTTTACCGATTCATCAACAAGTTCGTTAGACGGAAATGGAATAGGTGGTGTAATAATCGGATCTCTCTGACAAGAGAGAATAAGCGATGCAAAAACAAAAATGATTAATCCTTTTTTCATTGTAAAGTCAAGTTCCGCTGGGTGTTTTGAGAGGTTAAAATTATTATTAAACATTTATCACAAAAGGCAATAGCCCCCAAAAAAACGTTGATTATCAATAAACTTTGATACTATGTATGAACTAGTAAGTCCCGTGCAAAGACTTAACTTTCCTTTGTGCATGGATAATTAATGACCACGCCATTCTCATCAACCATCCTCCACTGAGTGATATTACGCTTTTCACTTAAAATAACAACTCCACACTTCGTAACTTTTCGGCCATCCGACTCATATGGAA
>JAGHTK010000089.1 GCA_018065435.1 Candidatus Alistipes equi | reverse complement strand
GTTCCCTTATCTTCTGGAACTGATCAGTATCTACTGGGTATAGGAATTCACTCATTTTTATTTGTTCTAAATGTAGATTGTTTTACTTGCAACCGTTTTTTTGTGGTAGCATTGCAATAATACATATTTTTTTGCAATTATCAGTCATTTTCAAGAGGTTTCTATAACTATTTAATGCTTTACACGAATAGTTAAATTCTATTTGATTTTAAGATGTAACTTTGTATTTAACTTTTTACTTAAAACCTGAGTTAAAAATGATTGCAATTTCAAGAAAAGCGCTCGTAGGATTTGTACTGATTCTCTGTCTTGCAAAATTCTCTGTTAGGGCAGAAACCTTAAAGAAAAGAATTTTTGATGCTGATGTGGGCCTGGAATATCTTCATAAAAATACAGGTCTATATCATGAACTTCAACAACGCATCTTCCACTATGCGGAACCCGGATATCAGGAGGTGAAGAGTTCCAAAGCAATCGCAGAACTGCTAGAGAAGGAAGGCTTCTCCATTCAATGGGGAGTGGCTGGAATTCCAACAGCATTTGTGGCTACGTACGGCTCTACAGGGACAACCGTAGGAATACTTGGTGAATACGATGCACTAACGAAGATGAGTCAAGCCGTACTACCCTACAAAAAGGCTCTAGAAGAAGGCGCTGCAGGACATAGTTGCGCACACAATTTAATAGGAACGGCATCAGCTGCGGCTGCAGTAGCTATTTCAAAATGGCTCAAAGAGGGCAAGCACCCAGGCCAGGTTAAATATTTCGGATGTCCTGCTGAAGAAGGAGGCGGAGGAAAGTATTATATGACTCGAGAAGGATGTTTTGATGGTTGTGATGTTATATTTGACTGGCATCCAGACAATGTAAACAAAGTTTCTCTCTCCCCATGGCAGGCCAATATGAGAGTAACGTTTACATTCAAGGGACGTGGTGCCCATGCTGGTGGAGCTCCATGGGATGGGCGCTCCGCTTTGGATGCGGTGGAGTGCTTTGACATTATGATGAATATGATGCGAGAACACGTTCCAGAAGGTACACGCATCCACTACATAATCACGAAGGGTGGAGAAGCCCCAAATGCGGTTCCCGCCCTGGCTCAAGTTGTATATTACTTCCGGCATCGTAAGGCCTCAGTCGTAAAAGAAGTATTCAACCGTGCACTTGATGCGGCAAAAGGCGCTGCAATGGGGACTCAGACAGAAATGGAGTACGAGATTGTCAATGCCTGCTACGAAAAGCTTATCAACAAAACACTCAGCGAGATATTTCTTCAAAATTTGCAACTAAGCGGAGGTGTAACTCTTTCTAAAAATGAACAAGAGTATGTCAATGAGATACTTGAAAACACTGCAAAAGGATCATCACATGTCGAAAATCCGCTTCGTGTATATAGCGATATTCCACAAGTTGTGGAACCTGCCATTGATCTTGGATACTCGACCGATGTAGGCAATGTCTCACAGATGGTTCCAACGGCAACGCTCAACATTGCTCTTCTGCCATCACAAGCCGGCACGCTGCATTCATGGCAGATGGCTGCCGTTGCAGGTTCTTCGATAGGAACAAAGGTTCTAACGAAGGTTGCAGAAATTTTCTACTTAAGTGCAGTTGAAATTTACACAAACGAAAAAGAGCTCAAATTAATCAAGGATGAATTCTTAAAAGCACGTGGAAAGAATCCCGTATTCGTGCCTCTAACGAACAGAAAGCCTCCTTTAGATTACGCAACTGGAATTTCGACAAAGTAAAAAGTATTGTTATCCCTACTTTCTGTTGCATTAGATTCGCTACCTAATACGACAAGAAAAATTCTTCTAGGACATACATAGCATTGCAAGTTGATTACAAATCTTACATATCGTCATGTAATTAAATAAGTAGACTATGGTTTATATAACTCAAAAGCACCAAGCAGCGGACAAGTCACCTAACGCCATATTCTACAAGAAAATAGCACCTTTTAAAATATATATATAATTTTACACAACGATAGCACTATCGCACTGTCAATTAAATTCATCAAATTTATTTTTTCGATATGAAGAAAATTATTATTACGTTACTCTGTTGTATTGTGGCATTAATATCATGCCAAAAGAACGACGCCGATTCATCGATTGTTGGCGAATGGTCCTATATTGTTGATCATATAAAAGATGACGTGTGCTACGGCTTCTATTCTGACCATTATGTTCTGAACAAGAATTCCACGTTCGAATATACAACTGGATATACTAAACTTAAATCTCTCCCTATTGGTAGTGGTATGCAATATGCGACTCAGAAACAGACATATTTGGGCACATATGAATTTCGAAACGGAATACTCACTTTATGCTGCGAGTATTATCTCGATAACGATACTGGACAGCTGGATTTATCCGCAAAGACCTTCACATACAAAATACTGACCTCGCCTATCACAAGAACCACAACTTCAATTGAAGTTTACAACAACCAAGACCAACAAACCGAAATTTGGGAAAGAAACTAATTCCAGGTTTCTAACTCAAGTTTCCCGTACGTAAAAAAGGTGGAGTTATTACCATCCTAGAATTGTTTTTACCTAAGTTCCCAAATAGCCATATGTAGCTTTCAACCTTGGATGTATATAGTCAATTTTTGCAAGATTGTCACGCATCTAGACCCTTTGGACTCAGATCAAAAGAAGCGAAAACAACTTATGCTGCAATTTAGAACACCAATCAACATTGAAGCGTCACACGACAAAGTAGGATACACGTGTGATTTTGGAGAAAGATGAAAATTTGGCTACTTTTGCCCGACAGCCAATACGCAAAGAGTCCTTGTATTAAGCTTTATCGAGGTTCCTCTATTTGAGTATTTTATCCGAAGATTTCGAGCCTAACAGAACAATGATTTTCAATTCACTAGAGTATGCGATATTTCTGCCGGTAGTATTTCTTATCTACTGGAAGATTTTGAATCGTAATCTTTTTCTGCAAAATCTTTTTATCGTTGCCGTGTCGTATTTTTTCTACGGATGGTGGAATTGGAAATTTCTTATATTGATTGCCTTTACATCGTTATGTAGTTTTCTTACGGGAATCATTATCGACCGCTTTCGATTTAGGCACACCCTTATAAAATGGATTGGGGCTTCGAATATTCTAATCAACATTTCGATTCTTGCACTTTTCAAGTACTATGACTTTTTTGTCAAATCTTTTGCGGAAAAATTTCTTGATGGCAACACCGAAGGGCTACTTCTTAATATCATTCTTCCAGTAGGAATAAGTTTTTATACATTCCAGGCCTTAAGTTATGGAATTGACGTTTACAGGGAAAAGATAAAAGCCACTAGAAACATCGTTGAATTTTTTGCTTTCGTAAGTTTCTTTCCACAACTTGTTGCAGGGCCAATCGAAAGGGCTACGAATCTTCTTCCTCAGTTTCAAAAAAGACGTACGTTCGATTTGGCTCTAGCACAAGATGGCATAAGACAAATTCTTTGGGGACTATTTAAGAAGATTGCCGTGGCGGATGGTTGTGCAGTTGTTGTAAACGAAGTCTTCGCTTCGTATCAAACGCAAAGCGGAAGTTCTCTTTTTATTGCAATCATACTATTCACCATACAGATATATGGTGATTTTTCAGGATATTCAGACATTGCCATAGGTTCCTCCAAACTCTTTGGCGTACGTTTGATGCGTAACTTTAACTACCCGTATTTCAGTCGCGACATAGCCGAACTTTGGCGAAGATGGCACATATCGCTTACAACCTGGTTTCGTGACTATGTATACATTCCTTTGGGAGGAAGTCGTGGTTCGAAGGCTAGGGTTATTCGAAACACACTAATCATATTTACCATAAGTGGAATGTGGCATGGAGCAAATTGGACATTCATATGCTGGGGCTTATTCAATGCTCTGCTTTTTATTCCTCTTATTATTCTGGGCAAGAATCGTCGCTTTCGAGATACAGTGGCTAGTGGAAAACTTTTCCCAAGCCCAGTCGAAGCTTTAAGAATAATTCAAACGTTCCTGTTGTTTGCCCTAGCTTTCATTCTGTTCCGTTCACCCACTATTTATGATGCATGGAACTACTTTATAGGGCTCTTTCATTGGGAAACATTCACGTTCATCTATAAGTTCTTCGATATTAGCCGTGCAAACATCCTAGCCTTTGTTATAGGATTTATGTTTTTGGTTGAATGGCTTCAACGAGAAAGGGAACATGGACTTTCCCTATCGTTTACAAAACGCAAATGGCTGAAGATTCTTGTAGAAGTTGTAATGATCTGGCTTATATTCCTCTTCCGTGCTAGGGAAACAGGAGAATTTATTTATTTCCAGTTTTAATGAAAAGATTTCTTCTTGACATACTTTTGGTTCTTGTTCTGAGCTTCGTTCCTCTGTATCTTCTGCAGTGGAAAATTGATAACAATGCCTATAAGAGCCATGGTTGGCCATACCATAGTGTAAATACAGCCTTTCAGGGAGGAATCGATGCCGAAGTTGTCTTTTTCGGCTCTTCCATCGTGCAAATTGATATGGATTCCGACATAATATCGAAGGCTTTAGGCAAGAAGTGCTTCAATATGGGAATGAGCGGATATTCGTTCGACTACCAGTATAACCTCATCATAAAAAGCTATCTGAAACGTAACAAAAAGCCCGAACTTATTGTTCTGGGTGTAAGCCCACAGGCATTTTTAGAGCACTGGAATCCGGATTTTGTTTATTCATTTCTACCCTACATCTCGCGCCCTGAATTCGATTTCTACTGCGAACTTTCGAAAGATGTAACTCAAATGGACAGGTACCTTCCCACGAAATACTCCGGACTTGGTATAGGACGTATTTGGCTTCTTTTGAAGAATCGCCAACCTTCGTCTAGAGAGGACTGCTTTACACCCATGCATAAGGATACATATAACGTGAATTTTCCGAAGAACTACCCTTTGGAAAAGAACCCTGAAATTATTGGATACCTCAAGGAATTTGTTCAAAATTGTAAAAGGGATGGTATCCAACTTGTAATGGTCTTACCTCCAATGCACAAAAGGGATTTTTATGATCAATGCGACATGGAAGGTTTCTATAGCTTACTAAAAAAGACTGTGGGTGAAGTACCACTTTTGGACTATTCTTTGCTCTTTGAGAAAAATGATGAGTATTTCTATGAATCCACTCACCTTAACAGCCCGGGAGCTAAGATATTTTCCCATAAACTTGCCCAAGATATTCTAGAGCTTGGAATTGTTGGAGCAACAGATACAAAACAGGAAATCTAAATTTTTGAAAAGATGACAAAACAGAATAAGGTAACGATCGTTGTCACGCTTTATAGGGAAGAACTTCCTCTAATGGAAATGCGTGCACTTCAGAACAATTTGAAAGTTCTTGAAAAGTACCCTTTCACAATTGTCTATCCTCAAAATATAGATATTTCGAAAATAACGGAACAACTCGAAAGAAAAGTTGAACTCTGGCCTGTTAGCGAAAAGTGGCTAGGCAGGCAAAATGGAATTGCGGGATACAATCGCATGATGCTTTCTTCAGAGTTTTATTCACATTTTCAAGACAGTGAATATATTCTTATCTGCCATACAGATTCCTGGGTTTTCAAAGATGAACTTTACGAATGGTGTGAAAAGGGATATGACTGCGTAGCAGCTCCATGGCTTAAACGCAAAATCTATGATATCTTTCCTATTTCACTTTACCTTAAGATAAAAAACGGCCTTTCCAAAAAACGCACAAGAGCTTTTCTTTATGACAAGATAGGAAATGGTGGATTGTCTCTAAGAAAGGTAGATTCTTTCCTTGAAATTCTTTCTAAAGAAAGCTCCATGGTTGAAAATTACCTTTCACACCATGGGGAACATCTTTATAACGAAGATGTCTTTTGGGCATCATGGCAAGATAGACTAAAATATCCCAAGGCGTTAGAAGCCTTGCATTTTTCCATTGATATGCACCCTAAGTATTGTTATCGTCTTTTAGGCGAACTTCCTTTTGGTTGCCATAAATTTCCATCTCCAAGAGTGTGGAAATTCTGGAAAAATCATATTACAATCCAGTAACTTTCGTTGAATCATATATCATGTCCGCTGTTCTTTCGTATCTTTTCAAGAGCACGAATTTAATAAAATAAAAAAGTCTTGACATTGTCAGTTATTCAGTATGAGGCTCCGCGAATGGGGTGTTTAATGTCTTGACATCATCACCTATCTTTGCTACAACGGGATATCATACCCTAATGAGGTATCATAGCAGTAGTA
>JAGHTK010000015.1 GCA_018065435.1 Candidatus Alistipes equi | reverse complement strand
TAACAACAATTTTGATAGAAACATCTTTTTCAACAACAAAAAGGCGACCGAAGCCGCCCTTATAGTTAATAGTTAATAATTGCAAGTTGTTTAGTACAACTCGATGTTGCACTTTTTCGGGAAAGCATCTTCACCAAGTTTACACCCCTTTGGCACATACGCTGTTTTTAGATTCATACAAAAGCCAAAAGCATTATTTCCGATAGCTTTCACTGAATTGGGTATTGAAATGCTTTTAAGATCCCAACAATGAAAAAAAGCGTTGCGTCCGATTTCAATCACTGAGTTTGGAATTTCGACACTTACGAGATTTTCGTTGCAATTCTCAAATGCCCAAGCTCCGATTTTCGTTATTGTGTAAACTTTTCCATTTTTCCTTACTTTTGAAGGAATAGTAACGCGAGCATATTCATCATCAAATTTTTTTACTGATGCTGTCATGTTTGCATCATCATACTCAAATGTTAATGATGTATCATCTGCTGAAACAACAAACAAATCATTCGAATCTTCATTACTAAAAGATGTACCTTGTGATTCGTTACTGTATGCATATTGTGAAGAAGGACTATAAGTTTCTTGCACAGCAGGACGAATTGGATTTTCAATGTAGTTACTGTTGTTATTGTCAAACCTAACCACAATGTCTAAAACAGCATTTCTTCTTTGCATAAACATCTCTTCGTCCTCTGAAGTGTATTCAAGACCTACGTTTACTTTAAGTGCTTTTACAGCCGCTTTAATTTCCTGCTTTTCCGATTGGTTTGTCATGCATACAGAACCAGTCTCTATGTTCACATGATATTCGCCCATACCAAGTGAACTTTGACGAACTAAATTCTTCCAACTGTCCTCATGCTCGAACCAAATTAGGTCGTTAGGAATTCGAGGTGTTGTTACAGGGTTAGCAAAAGTTTGGTTTATCTTGCATCTAAAAAATGATGAATTATACCTACTGCTTGACGAACTTGAACCATAACTACCGCTCGCTCCGAAACCAGAATAACCAACAGAACCACCTGTGTATGAAGATGAATTTCTGCTACAAAACTCCTCAAGCGAATTTTCATTTACAAGGTGAATTTCCTTTGCACCAAGATTCTGGCAGAGCCAACAGAATTCATCAAGTTTCTCGCTCATCAATGTTGCCTCGTACTCATCAAAAGGAATGTATTTGTTCGAAATGTATGGGTGACCAATATAGAGAGTGTTCTTTATAGGGTGACCTGTTGGCATTTTAATATGAGGAGGTATATCATCGATGCCTATTTGGACAATTTTTTCACAAATTGAATACCAACAATACCCCTCTATGTCGTCATAATGTGAATTTCCGCCAGGAACTAATTTTCTTTTTACACTTCCATCAATACAATAAAAGAATTTTCTATTGAAATAGTTTCTTGAAAAGAAACCTTCTTTTTGTGCTTGGTAACGTTCTTTAATTGATTGTTTTGGAACATACTCATTCCCAAACAAATCCGTATCGCATTTAGCAATAAAAAAATCACGAATCCTAAAATCGCGCTTCATAATTAAAATAATAATCTTTGATCTATCGACCTAATTTCCTTCAACCCAATTCCCCAAGGTCAAATTATAAAACACAAACAAGCGCAGGAATCGTACCAATGCGCGTGTTTTAACAGGCTCGGCAAAGCCCTCTCCTATACACACAATGACAGATTTCTGCGCTTGAATATCGTAAACTAAACCAACCATGCACCTAAATAATAGGTACACGGAGGTATAGACATATTCTATGCCCAGTCATCTACTCTTTAACCATGCATTAGGAGAATTTCAAATTTTGCCGATTTGTTAAAACCTAAGCAAACAAGTAAACGCTTGTATAAAATATTTACGGCATCAAAAGATACCGATGCAAAAGTACAACATTTTTGGAACCTACCAAACAAAAGCATATTTTTTCGTTAAAACTCGAATAAACAGGACTCTTTTCGACCAATTTCGATAACGAATTTTTGATAGCAGAACTCTTTTCGATGAATTTCGATAACGAATTTTAATGAACAGAACTCTTTTCGACCAATTTCGATAACGAATTTAGCTGTTCAGAACTCTTTTCGATGAATTTCGTTAAGGTTTTTTGTCGTCTATATAAACATTCAACCCACGGAAAATAAACATATATATATATATAGGTATAAACGAAAAAGGGCGACCGAAGCCGCCCTTATAGTAAAACAAACTGAAATCTAGTACATTTTATCATAAAGAAACCAGTAGCCGCAATGATAGCACTGTTTTGCTTTTACATATGTTTCAGTTCCACAGTTTCTGCAGTAATAGCGATATGTAGTATAACCGCCACTAATAGTTTCCACTTCCCTTTCCAAATGGCAGTACTTCTTGTTGTCGTCATCGTCGTCATCGCACGAAGCGAAGCCCAGAGGAAGCAACATTGTCATGAGTATTAAAATCTTCTTCATGGTTTTAATCAGTTATTATATTAGTATATAGTTGCAAATATACTTGAAATCTTGACAATATCAATATTTTTAAAAACTTTGTTTGAAGATTTACAGATGTTTGTCAAATAAATTATACTTTTGCACGGATTAAACTAGATGCTTTGCATGAATATAAGAACACTAATCATATTGCTTTTGCTGAATGTTTCGGCTTTCGCCCAGGAAAAGGTGCTGATAAAGGGCTTCCTGGAGCAGTCCTTCAGCAGGGCAGAGGTGGAAAAAAGCTATATTGACACCGTAGAATACAAAAAGAGGGGTTTCAAGGAGTCGGTCAAGGAAAAGAAGATGTGGGCTCCGTGGAGCAAGGACGAAATCAAGAAAAACAAGGAGGCTTACGAGCAGTTGAGCAACAGGTACATCCTGAACGGCTCGTATGACGACATCATCAGCGACAGCGCATGGTGCTCAAACCAGACCGTAATGGTGAACACTTTCCCGCACAAGGTGCAGATTCTGCTTGCCGAGATGGAGGAGAGGTATTCCTTTGTCGGTGCAAAGCTGAAGGCAAAGTTCTATACAAAGCCGAGCGATGATTTCTATTTGTACAGGCTATACTATTTCGAGGGCTATGCAATCAGATATGTCTATACTTGGGAGGAGCTGAAGCAAAACACATACTTCGAGAATGACAACTATGATGTTTTGGCGAATATCTGCGATGAAACCGAGCCTATTGAGGTTTACTACATGTACACTTCACATCGTTTCGAGCCAGTGGAAGTCCCTACGGACTATCATAACGAATACGAGGACAAGGAGCTGCTTCTGCAAAAGAGAAGGCAGAGGTATGAGTAGGGAATGCAAATTTTTTTCTCGTATTCGTATGAGGTACATGGATACGGAAGAGGGTGATTGTTTTTATGATGTAGTTAGCCTTTCATACGATACACTAACCTTATCTACACAGGGAACTGATGGAGATGATACCGACTTAGATATTCATAAATACCTTGTTGTGGAAAAGGGAGATCCTGCCCCCGAAGTTGTTAGAAGGGCGGCTAGAAGTTCTGTTTGTGTCAGTGATATTTATTCTTCTATCAAATTTGTAAAGAAGATAGAATAACAACTAATCTTCCTGAAGCTTCTTCAAAAGGCTGTCCCTTACAACGACGTAGCTGTCAAGGCTGTCAGTCGGAACAGGACTTGCAGACGGGCTTTCAAGCTTCAAAGGGTCAATAGGCGTTCCGTTCTTGTAAACTCTAAAGTCGAGGTGTGGGCCTGTGGCAGTTCCGGTTCTTCCAACATAGCCGATTACTTCCCCTTGTCTGACGTGCGAGCCCTTAGAGATTGCACCGAATTTGCTCAAGTGCATATAGACTGTGGAATAAGTTGAGTTGTGCTGTACCCTGACATAGTTTCCTCCGCCTTTCTTGTCGTAGCCTTTGGCTGTTACAGTTCCGTCACCGATAGACATTACCGGTGTTCCCGTTGGTGCGGCATAATCAACTCCATGATGAGGACGACGAATCTTCAAGACGGGATGGAATCGCGAATGCGAGAAAGTCGAACTGATACGCGAATATTTTAGAGGTGCTTTAAGGAATGCTTTCTTTACGCTCATTCCGTTGAAGTCATAGTATTGCATGTCTCCGTTTATGATGAACGGAATAGCCATGTATTCGTGTCTGTTGTGTTGGAAAATGGCGCATTTGATGGTGTCAATGCCTACAAACTTGTCATCTACTAGCTTTTCTGAATAATATACCTTGAACATATCTCCCTTCTGCAGTCCAAAGAAGTCAATGTTCCAGGCATAAATGTCTGACAGCACCATAGCCAGCTCCCAATGTTCGCCTTGCTCGGCGATGGCGTTCCACAGAGATGTCTCGATGATTCCTTCGGTAGTTTTATCCACTCTTTTAATCTTGCGAGTCTCTTTTGTGGCAGTTATCGAGTCTCCGAAATTAACTGTAAGAAAGCTGATTGCGTCTATTTCATATACCCAGTGCCTTAGCACCTGAACAGAGTCCTGCTGTTCAAGCATTGCGCAGTAAGTGTTTCCTGCTTTGAGTTTCTTTACATCGTAAACCGAGTTTATGGCTTGCTCTGCCTTGTATTGAGCCTGCCTGTCAAGGTTATAGCTGCCAAGAATGCTGGACAGGTTCCTTCCCTTTTCGATTTTCGATTTTTCGATTTCAAGCGAGTCTATTGCTATGCCGTACATATATTGCGGTTCGGCAACCACAACTTCTTGGGTTGAATCTATGACAAGTGTGTCGCATTGCGGATGCACAATCTCGGAAGTGTTGTTGCAGGAAAGCATCAATGCCAGCAAAGGGAAAATAAAAAGACTCGGTTTCATCGTTTTTTTTTTGTTTTTGTTTATATGGCGATGCAAATATAATGTTATTTTTTCAAGTACAAGTAGAAGAAATATAGGTGTTTATGCAAAATGTTTTATTTTTCAAGTATGAACTTTATCAGAGCGTAAAAAGTCGGAACAGCAAGATATTTTTCCATAAAAAGCATAAAAAAGAGGACTTTTATGTTTGATATTGCCCAAAAAGTATTAGTTTTGCCCCGTCAAAAAACGAAGTGTAATAAAACAATAGTATATAAAATTATGGAGTTAGCAATGATATTGCTATTCGTTTGCGGTTATGCGGCAATAGCTTTGGAGCATCAGATTCATATAAATAAGGCTGCTTCAGCGCTTATTTTGAGTTCAGTCTTGTGGACACTTTACATGTTCCACTCGCATTCAATGATTCAGGAGGGCGCGAATATCGCCAAGACAGTCGAGTATGTCCTTAATCATGAGATTATCGAGGGTGTCGGCGATGTGGCAGAGGTGTTGTTCTTCCTTATGGGAGCAATGACAATCGTAGAGCTTATTGACGTTCACGGTGGATTTGAAATCATAACTAGTAGGATACAAACTAAGAGTAAGAAGAAACTTCTCTACATTCTTTCTTTGATTACATTCTTTATGTCAGCAATCCTTGACAACCTTACAACTACAATTGTTATCGTAATGTTGTTGAGAAAGCTTATCGCAGACAAGAAAGAGCGTTGGTTGTTTGCTTCTGTTGTGGTCCTTGCTGCAAATGCAGGAGGCGCATTCTCTCCTATAGGTGATGTTACAACAATTATGTTATGGGTAAAGGGTAATGTGACGACTGAGGCTCTTCTTCCTCAACTTTTCATTCCTTCTCTTTTGGCGGCGTTTGTTCCAGTTCTAATCGTCGGAACTCAGCTAAAGGGTAACCTTGAGGCTGTAAAGGTTGAGGAGACAAACAGAAAGCGTACTGCGGCAGATGTCATAACAAGCACAGAGCAGAAGACAATCTTCTATCTTGGTGTAGGTGCATTGATCTTCGTTCCTATCTTCAAGTCGTTGACTCACCTTCCTCCATTCTTCGGAGTTCTTCTAGGTCTTGGAGTCCTTTGGGTTTATACAGAGATTTTGTATCATGGAAAGCATGATGTAGAGGAAGAGGCAAAGGGAACAATCAACCGTGTTGTAAGCCGCATCGACTTCACTACAATCTTGTTCTTCCTTGGAATTTTGATGGCTGTAAATGCTTTGGCATGTGCTGACATTCTTAAGGAGTTGAGTAATTGGCTTGACAAGGCAGTGGGCGATGTTTATATAATTAACTTGATTATCGGTGTGTTGAGCTCTATAGTCGATAATGTTCCATTGGTACAGGGCGCTATGAAGATGTACGAGCTTGCTCCAGATGCAGCTTCAGCTTATGCTTGCGATGGTGTGTTCTGGTTGTTCCTTGCTTACTGTGCGGGTGTAGGTGGTAGTATCCTAATCATCGGTAGTGCCGCAGGTGTTGTGGTAATGGGACTTGAGAAGGTAACATTCGGATGGTACCTACAGAAGATTTCTGTCTTGGCATTGATCGGATACCTAGCAGGAGCCGGTTGGTTTGTGCTTCAGGAGTTGGTTATAAGACCGGCTCTCGGATTCTAAGATATCGTAAGTTATTTGCCGTGAGTGAACCTTAGGCTCATTCACGGTTTTTTTGTTTTGACTATATATATTCTATTATGACGTTAAGGAAACTGACATATTTGTTTGCTACTCTAGGTCTTAGTATAGGTTTCTCTAGCTGCGACCGAAAGGAGGATGTGGCTGACGAAACCATAAGCGTATATGTCGCTTTTAATTACGATTCCATTACTCCGAATCGCGAGGTGATACATTGTGGTGCGATTTGGAATGACGGCAATATAATCAAGTTGTCTTCTGGTCGTGAGGATGTATATGTGTATGACGTCTATATGTCTCCTCACGGGGATTTGTATGCTGCCGGAAACTTTGACAAGAACCCTCTTTATTGGAAGAACGGCGAGGAGCATATCCTGACTTCTGGCCGTGCCGCTACCGGTATCGGTATTTTGAACGGCAAGGTATATTGTTGCGGATATAATACAAATTACGTAGGTGACCAGGCTATGATGTGGGTTGACGGTGAGGCTCAAGAGTTGAAGTATGGTTCACGCTGTAACCGTTTGTGCATAGGCAACGGCAAATGCTACATAGCTGGTTACGGAGAAAGAGAAATGGAAGGAGAGATCAAGGAAGATGCCCTTGTTTGGGAGAACGGAAAGCCTATGTCTCCACTTGCCCAGTCAAAGAGTGGTGTTGATAACTATGCTTCTGCAAATGATGTTGTTTGTGGCGATGCAGTTTGGATTGTAGGCAGAGAGAAGGCGAATACAGCCAGCTGGCTTCCTAAGGTTTGGGTTGACTATACGCACAACAATCTTACGAGTGCCGGAATGGATTCCCGCTTGAATGCCATTGTTTTCGAGAACGGAACTTACTACATTGCCGGTAACGACGGTTTGAAGGCTACATATTGGACTGCAACACAGAAAAGCAAGACTGAAAGAAGACTTGCAAACGTGAAGTCTGTAGTGTTGGCTGACAAGACACCTCAGCAATCGACTGTTTCGGACATTGCTGTGATTGATGGCAATGTTTATTGCGTCGGCTATACACGTCTTGCAGACAACTATCAGCCAAAGCTTTGGGTGAATGGCAAGGATGAGAACTTTGCTTTCCCTAAGTCATATAGTAATGTTGTTCCTCAGTCTATTGTGTTGGTGAAGAAAGAGAAATAGAAGTCTGATGATTGAGCAAAGCATTCGATACGCACTTCCATACATATATTTTATGTTCTTCCTTCTTGTTATGCTCGGCATAGAGCTTAACTTGAGGAAATACCAGCATAGAACCGACTATTTGTGTATGTTGGTGATGGTTGCCTTTGCCTGCTTTTTCGGACTGAAGGGTTTCGTAGGACACGACAACATATTTTTCTATAATGCGTTCGAGGACTGGCCTGTCCTCCAGAATTTTCATGGGTTCGGCAATACCAAGGACGGAACTCTGTACGAGCCTGGATATACTTTTGCTTCCATTCTTGCCAAAACTGTTGGAATGTCGTTCTGGCAGTTCCAGTTTCTTGGCTCTGCAATAGACGCAATCATACTGTATCATGTCTTTCGCAGGGAGGCTCCGATTTTTACGCTTGCTTTGATTATCTATATTGCGATGGGCGGAATGCTGCTTCATCTTGAGCAGATTCGTAACCAGCATGGTGTGGTACTGTTCATGTACGCCCTGAAGTATGTCAGAGAGAAACGCCCTGTGCCTTATTTTCTGATTTGCGGATTTGCTATACTGATGCATTATACTTCTGTGATTTACTTCGTTGCCTATCCTGTTCTTGCCATGGAATTGTCGAAGCGTACCAAGATCACAATCGTTGTGATTTGCCTTCTTGTATTCTTCCTGCAGATACATTATATAGATGGATTCATGTCGCTGATGTATAAGTTCTCCGGACCTTCTATCCAAGATAAGATAGAGAGGTATTTCCGTGGAGAGCTGCTAGTCAGCAACTATGTTTTCTCTGTGCGTCATGTAATCATGTTGATGTCAGTCTATTTCTTCATCATAGCTCCGGAAAAGTTCGGATTTGACAAGATAGACAACACGCTGCAGAATGTTTTTCTGGCTTCGGTGGTAACAGTGTTCGGATTCTGTGAATTGAATGTGCTCGAGAACAGATTGTCCCAACTCTTTATCGTAGGAATTGCAGCCCTATACCCTCGAATGCTTGTAAGTATTCCCGTCAAGCTGTATAGGCAGCTCATTGCACTTGTAATGATAGGGTACTCGTTCATGCGAGTGGCCTCTGCGATGAAGCCTTATTATTTCGAGTACCACACGTCCTTTCAAGTAACAAAGGATGGTCAGCAGAAGAAATGGGAAGAGTACTGCCGTTTCGTAAAGTTGACAACTGACGAGGCTCATAAGGTTCGTGCAACACAGGCTGTCAAGGCCAAAACACTTGACCAGTTGAAAAGGGATTCTAAATAGATAGAAACCCATTCTCTGGCCCATATTGTTAAAAAATGTAAAAAAAGAGGGCTTTTCGTCTATTTTAGTTGCAAACTCTAAAAAATAATTATACCTTTGGTCATCATAAAGATATTAACGATATTAAGGATTACGAAAATGAAAAAGATAGCAGTTACATTATTTGTCTCCCTAATGTCCATTGTGGCATTTGCGACAGCAACTATAAAGTTCAACGAGACAGTACATAACTTCGGTTCATTCCCAGAGTCTGCAGGAAAGGTTTCTTGTGACTTTGAATTTACGAATACAGGAGATTCTCCGCTTGTGCTTCAGGATGTGAAGGCAAGTTGCGGATGTACAACTCCTGAGTGGACAAAGACACCAATCGCACCAGGAAAGAAGGGCGTTGTCAAGGCAACTTATAACGCAACTGGACGTCCCGGAGCTTTTACAAAAACTATCACAGTCAAGTCTAATGCAGGCGAGACTAAACTCACTATTAAGGGCGAGGTTCAGAACGGAAAGCCTGCGCCAGTTGGTGAGGAACTGTAATGTGTAAATTAAACAACGTTTAGGAAAGGAGATGGAGCGATCTATCTCCTTTCTTTTTTAATCGTAAGTGTATTGATTTTGTTCTCTCATCTTTCTTTTTTGTTTTGTCCTTGTTGATGCTCCGAAGAAAAGTTGATTTTATATATTTGGTTGAAAAAGGTTACCAATTTATTTCTTTCATTTTATGCGTAAGGTGTTCTGTATGTAATTTGTCGTTTGACATTCAGCTCTGTTTCCTTTTTATTCTTCTTTCGTTAATTGTTTTGTCTCTTCAGACCTTCTTTTTTTAAGAAAAATCGTTTGTGTTATTGAATGGAAGTTCTCTATGATTGGAATTACTGGTTAAGGTGAAAAAAGTGAAAGTATATTGATAAAAAGTTGCTGAAATATTTGGGAATGACTTTTTTTGTATATATTCGCGGAAGGATTTATTAATATGTTATTATGGTTGAAGTAAACGAAAAAGAGAACTTTTTTGCAAAAGTTTTTCAAAAACTTTTAGACTTTCTAAAAGAAAAAAATGTGTCTCAAGACAAAGAGAATGAGGTGCTTGCTGAGTTTGGAACTATGTTAGAGGAAGACGCAGAGTATAAGAATAATCCAGATGCTTTGTCTAAGGACGATATTCTCGAGATATGCCTCGCAATAGATCATACAAACGAGACTATTCAGAAATGGTATGACGAAGGTCAGCCAGATGTAACTAAGTTTGGAGTAAAAGAAGTTACAGAATTAGCTAAGGAGATAGACCCTGAGATGTCAGAAGAGAAGATTAAGTCTGAAATTGATAAGACTGTGAATTTTTCTGTTACCGAGTCTGCTCGTGGTATTGCAGATGAAATTGCCGGAGAGGGTAATGAGATCACAGACGAGGAAATGGAAGAGATTGAGAAACTTGCAAAGAGAGAGGAGGAGTAACTATGGGATTTTTATCTGATTTGAAGGCCAAATTTAATTGCTCGAAAGTATTCGATACAATAAGAAAAAGTGAGTTTGTAAAGAACAAGCCAATCTTGAATGCAGTTTTAAATAATCCATTGGTTGACGATTATTTCCAAAGAGATTTAAATTCAGACACTAAAGCAGACGCTTCATTTGAGAAGAAGTGTGCTGTTGCTACAGCAAAAGTGGCTTCCCAGTATCTAGGATTTAACAAAGAGAAGAGTAAGCAGGCTGCACTTGCTGCTGCTGATTTTGTAAGGGATACTCGTCGAGTTTATCAGTATGAACAGAAACGAATATCCGAGAGTGAGTACAATCAACACAAGGAAGTTTCTTGGTGGAGTAGAATTAAAGGAGTTGCAAAAGCAGCCTTTAATGTAGCCAAAGATAGGGTTATTGACTATGTTAAAGAAAAAGGATTGTCTTATCTATTGAAGAAAGCTGTCAAGTATATTCCTAATCCAGTCGTGCAAGTAGCAACGAGAGTTTGGGATGTTATTCCTACAAAAGTTAAAGAAGTAGTAAAAGAGGGAGCTAAAAAACTTGCTAAAAAGGCTCTCGAATCCCTTCCTGTCGTTGTAAGCAAGGTGGCTGAGTGCGCTAAGACTGTAGCCAGGACAACTGTTAAGGTTATAGAAAAGGGAGTTGAGAAGGCGAAATCTATTGGTCGTGAATTATCAAAGGTTGCTGCTCCTATGGTTCAGGCGGCTAAATCTGTTGTGAAATCAGTAGGTGAGAAGATTAAGAATGTAGGAAAAAAAGTATTGTCCTTTTTAGGTTTTTAGAGTATGAAGAATAAGACTTTCACAATTAACAAAAAGTTCAAAACGCAACTTACAACTGCTATTCTTAGTAGTCCTGTTGTATATATTCCACATTTCAACTATTCTTATGTAGATAAAGCCCTCGAAGAGATTTGTGATGATGGAGCATTGGGTTTCACAACAACTAATATAGCTGAGTTTACCGAAGATGGAGATAGATTGTCTTTTGAAAATAAGAGAAAAGATAATGATTGGGATAAGGAGATAAGCGGACTGTTGAATGTCTTAATAAAGAACGATCCAGAAGATGATGAAATTTTGAATGACAAGGTGATATTCCTAATAAAGAATTTCTTTACTCTTTTCAGTGATCAAAAAGTCATTCAGAGACTTCAATATTTCGCAGCTAAGTATGAGCAGGGAGAGTATGACGAGAGAATGACAATCATACTTGTTTCACCTCACGCCATGGAGGAACTTCCTCCTGAAATTGAAAAGCTAGTAACAGTGGTTGAATTGCCAAGACCAACTGAAAATGAGATAAAAGATTTTCTATCACCCGAAAATTTGCCTATTTCCAAGCAGTTTGAATTTCAAGAAGACGAGTTGAGAACAGCTCTCACTCGTACTCTTCAAGGTCTTCAGCAGTACGAAGTCGAGCAGATTATTCATGCTACAAAAGTGCGTACTGGAGGCAAATTGACTGAAAAGACTATTAAATATGCACTCGAGGAAAAGAAGTCTATAGTTAAGAAGTCTGGAATTATTGAGGTTGTAGACACTGATATTGCCTTTGACCAGGTGGGCGGACTTGAAAACCTTAGAGAAGATTTGCAACGCAAGGCTAATATATTTCATCATCTTGATGAACTGGCTAAGGTTAAATTGCCTTTGCCTAAAGGTATTTTGGTGATGGGTATGCCAGGTTGCGGTAAGAGCCTCATTGCAAAATCCATAGCTAACGAGTTCGGTGTAT
>JAGHTK010000094.1 GCA_018065435.1 Candidatus Alistipes equi | reverse complement strand
TGCTACTTCATATGCTGCCCCTCGACTTGCATGTGTTAAGCCTGCCGCTAGCGTTCATCCTGAGCCAGGATCAAACTCTCCATAGTATAAAAAATTTAGATCATTAGCTCATCTCAAAGGTATTGCTTTTTGAAATTTCTCAAATGAGAAAGAAAAAACTTAATTAGCTGCTCAAAACCTCAAAGAACGTTATCTCGTTAGGATTTCTCCCTTCTAAGATTTCTATTTCACTACCCTCGTTTTTCAGAGGGAAAGCGACTGCAAAGATACGGAGTCTTTTTTTAACTACCAAATCTTTTTAAAGATTTTTTAGAAAAAATATTTTCAAGAACGCCGTGCATTTGTATGCGTTTCTCAAATGCGGGTGCAAATATATAGACTCTGTTTTCTCAAAACAAATATTTTCGAATAAAAAAATTAAAAAAAATTAAAATCTATTATACCACAGCAAGATATAGATATCACTTTTTTATCCTACGGCAATACAGAATCATCATTTACCCACGAAAGGCACATTAAAGAAAATTATCAAACGTTATTCCAGAGGACGAATTCTTACATCAGTTACGGATAAAAGTTCTTCTTTTAGCCTTGAGATATCCGTTACGACATCAACTTCTCCGTAGTGATATGGATAAAAAATTTGTGGTTTGATTGCCTTCACTACACGAACAGCCTGCTCGACGGTCATAGTGTAAGGCTGGTTGACTGGCAAAAATGCAATGTCGATATCCTTCAAAGAAAGTACCTCTTGTGTATCCTCTGTATCTCCCGCCACATAGATTGAAGAGCCTCCTATATATAATATATAGCCACAGTCCTCTCTTTGTTTTGGATGAAAATCCGTATGGCCATCCGACATATTATATGCAGGGACTGACTTTACGGTTATATCAGAAAATGGTTTAGACTCCATATATGGTGTCATTGTGATACAAGCGCCATCAAATTCTTTGGACACTTCCTTCGTACAGATAAATTCCGTAGATGGTTTTTTGAGTTGTTCTACTGCTTTTCTATCGAAGTGATCAAAATGGGCATGCGTTATAATAATTAAATCCGCCTTCTGAAGTTTTTCCCAGGCTATTTGTTCGCCCGCAGGATCAAAATATATAATACGATCATTGTATCTAACAGCAATCGACGCATGGTGATAGAAGATGAGTTCACATTTGGAGCCATCCCTCAATACAATTTCATCCGAAGGATATACCGAAAGCTCCGGAGCTTTCTTAAAAAAGAACATAATTCCAACAACAATAAGTGCAACAAGAAAAATCCAAAATCCAAGTTTCATAACCTATATATATAATAAGTAATATGTCACAACAGCTATTATGGCGCCAAGCAGCGGCCCAACAACAGGAACCCAAGAATAGCACCAACCGCTATCGCGCTTGTTTTTCAATGGCAGAATTGCATGGGCAATTCTTGGAGAAAGATCTCTAGCAGGATTTATTGCATAGCCTGTAGTACCTCCCAGCGAGACTCCGATTGCAACGATGAGCATCGCAACAGGGAATGCACCAAGACTACCAAGTCCGACTTCAGCCACATTACCCTTTACCGAGAAAGCAAGAACGCAAAGGACCAAAAGCCATGTTCCAACTACTTCGCAAAATAGATTTCTCCATCTGTTACTAACAGCAGGCATCGTGCAGAAAGTACCCAATTTTACATCTGCGTCCTGCGTCAAATCATAATGATCCTTGTAAAAGAGGTATACAAGTACCGCACCCATAAAGCCTCCGAGCATCTGTGCAACCACATAACCCCAAACAGCGTTCCATGGAAACGAACCGGCCACTGCAAGCGCTACGGTCAGGGCGGGATTCAGATGGGCACCAGAATAAGGTCCGGCAACGAAAACTCCGCACATAACGGCAAGACCCCACCCAAGTGTAATTACAATCCATCCGCCATTACGACCCTTCGTTCCTACAAGAGAATTTCCAGCACAGACTCCATCTCCCAAAAGGACAAGAATTAGAGTCCCAATAAATTCAAAACAACATTTTGTAAAAAGTGTAGTCATACCAAACTATTTTATCGTTCTACGTACAGCATCTGACCAAAACGACATGACTTCCTGCCGTTTTGCACTATCCATTTCAGGCACAAATTCCTTTTCTGCTCTCCATTTGGATTTTATTTCATCCAACGTTTTCCATACACCTACGGCTAAACCCGCAAAGTATGCCGCTCCAAGTGCTGTGGTTTCCGTATTGGAAGGACGCACAACATGGCAATCCAAGACATCGGACTGAAATTGCATAAGAAGATTATTCTTGGAGGCACCACCATCCACTTTCAGCTCTTGAATACTTTCACCAACATCCTGTTGCATAGCCCGTACAATATCCATCGTCTGAAAAGCAATTCCTTCCAAAGCGGCACGTGCTATGTGAGCTTTAGTAGTACCTCGAGTGATACCCGTAATAAGGCCCTTTGCATAAGGATCCCAATAAGGAGCTCCCAGTCCCGTTAACGCAGGAACGAAACAAACTCCTCCATTATTCTGCACGCTTCTTGCTAAAGCCTCTATTTCCGAAGATGAGCCTATAATTCCAAGGCCATCACGAAGCCACTGGACAATGGACCCCGCAACAAAGACACTACCCTCAATTGCATAAGAAACATTATCGCCGATTTTCCACGCTATTGTGGAAAGAAGTCCGTTTTTCGATACTACTGGTTTATCTCCCGTATTCATCAAAAGAAAGCATCCCGTACCATATGTATTTTTTACCGAGCCCTTATCCAGACACATTTGTCCAAAAAGTGCCGCCTGTTGATCGCCTGCTGAGCCAGCAATTGGGACACCTGAAAGTTCCTCTACGGATGAAACATGGCCAAAGACCTCACTACAAGAGCAAACCTTCGGCAACATCGACTTTGGTATTTCCAGCAAATCGAGTAATTGCTCATCCCACTCAAGCGTATGAATATTGAAGAGCATGGTTCTGGAAGCGTTTGTAACATCAGTCGAATGAACCTGACCTGAAGTTAGGTTCCAGACAAGCCAACTATCAACAGTTCCAAAGCGAAGTTCCCCATTTAAGGCCTTTTGCTTAGCACCCGGAACATTCTGAAGAATCCACCTGATTTTCGTCGCACTAAAATACGCATCAATCAAAAGGCCCGTTTTTTCTCGAATCAAATCAACGTAGCCAGCTTTTTTCAATTCTTCACAATATTTGGCAGTTCGTCTATCTTGCCAAACGATGGCATTGTAAATGGGTTTTCCCGAAACGGCATCCCATACAATTGTGGTTTCACGTTGGTTGGCAATACCAATTGCAGCAATATCCTCACGACAGATAGCTGTTTTCCCTATAACCTCTTTAAGAACATCCATCTGAGAATTTAAGATATCCATCGGATCATGTTCAACGCACTCAGGCGAAGGAAAATGTTGAGTAAATTCTTTTTGGGCAACACCACAACAAAGTGCATTTTCATCAAACACGATAGCACGTGATGAAGAAGTTCCCTGATCGAGCGATACAATGTATTTCATAGGCAAAAGATTTTCCAATCAAATATTAAACCAGACTATCTATCTGTTTTTACACATTATGAATTCTTTTTCAAGAGCAAAGTGACTTTAGAGAATCAAAATTGGATAGAAAATGAAAAATAGACCAAATTACTCATATCCACTAACCACTTCCTTCCGAATTTTTGAGCGAAACCTAAACTTTTTAATATATCCAAACTCACTTAGCAAAATCTTGAGTGGCAATATTTCCAGGGCAAGAATAAACTCTTTTCTTCGTTATGGTACAAAATCAAAAGTTGAAATTCCCCAATTGTTCTACTTTGTCTTTTCGATACGCTATGCTTACCAATACATCTACAAAAAAGTAAGTATTATCAAAAGAAGGTTTCACTATCTAGCGCGCCTTCTTAAAAAAGCAATTAAGATAATAGCCAAAGCCGCTGCTACAACACATCCAAGAAGATTATAAAATATGTCTGCCTTTTCAAATCCCCGATATGTTGTAAGATACTTCTGCGAAAGCTCCATCAGAAAACCAAACAAAAACGGGAGCAGGAAGCACACCATCCAGGTCTTGAATCTTCGAACAGAATGTCTTAGTGCATAAGCACCATAAAGAGGCATATATTCAAACCAAAGAATTAATGCAAACGCACAATACATCACAACATGAGATGCACCTTCGATAAGTGATCGACTAGTCTGAACATCATAGTCTCCCGGATTTAGAATAAGCGAAAGATAAACGATGACTAGAATTATTGCAATGCTGTATTTAAATCTATTAATCAACGCCATAACTCGTAGTTTATTTTGCAAGTTACAAAAAAGACAAGAAATAGCGAAGATGAAATTAAAAGAAAGTAAGTGGCTTCTTATAAGAAATATGGTAAATGGGAAGCAGAGAACTCTAATATACTTCAGAACCTTCGCAATACCACATGCGGTGTTACATACGCTTGGGAATTGAGCAAGTTATACCTAGAATTTGAGATTAAACTAGGAAACTTTTAGTCTATTGCCGTAATCATTTTATAATACTAAAGCAATGTATCTGAAATTTAAGCTTAGAGGCATACAGGAAAATTGACGGTTTACACTGAAGTGTGATACCATATGCGCATTAAAGAATTACCAATTATTGGGACTAAGCATTAATTTACAGAGTCTTATACTTTTCTTCAATTAAGAAATCGCCAAATTTAATCACTATACATATAAACTATTGTTAATCAAACATGTAAACTTCTCAGCAATTCGTAACCTTCAAATATAGTCCTGATTTTGCTGGTGGAGAAAACGGTCTAAAAACCAATTTTGTATCGTTTTGCAAAAAAAATATGATGAGCTCTACAAAAAATGTAAAAATTAATCGATTTTTTTGAGGAAATCCTTTGCGGTTTCCTTTTTTTATTTTACTTTTGTATAGGGACGTCCCTATATGTAATTTTGCTAATAAAAAACTGTTATATCATGAAAATTCCACAAGAAATCTTAGATGTAGATAGACCAACAGGTACGGTTGTACGTTTTCAGTTCGGCAAGTATAATGTG
>JAGHTK010000111.1 GCA_018065435.1 Candidatus Alistipes equi | reverse complement strand
CAATGGTGAAAGATTTTAAATATCTAAAGAACTGGTCAGAAATTCCAATTTGTCTACAAAGATAATCGATTTTCATGATATGTTTGTTAAAATTACATAGTAATTCTTAGCATGCTTTTCCCCGTAGTCGTTGAGCCTAGGCTTGATTTGGAAAGACACGTAGAGCAACTGTGTAAAAGGCTCATAATAGTAGTTACAATAGGAAATATCCGAAGTATTCAACTTTAACATTTTTTAGGTAAATTTGCAGAAGAACGTTTATGGACGCGACAATGAGAATACTATATATTATATCCATCACTGCTGCATTCTTGTACGCATGTTCAACAGACGCAAAAGTTCAAAGCGATGTTGAACAAGAGCACACGTATCTATTTGGAATTGATACGGAAGGCTACCAAATCGACCAACATGTCATCGAAAAGGGAGAGACATTCGGAGAGATTCTTACAAGGCACAACATAGGCCAGGCTCTTATTACCCAGGCCGGCATAAAATCAAAAGACATAATGCCTCTAAGGCTTGTCAGGGCTGGCAACCGCTACACTACATTTACGCATGTCGACTCGCTCGACACGCATCTAAAGCATCTAGTGTATGAGAATAGCATCACACAATACACAGTCTTTTCCTTTACGGGGGATTCTGTACGTGTAGAAAAGTTCGAAAAAGAGGTGAAGCTCAAAAGACAGAAAAAGTCTGGCACAATCACATCGTCACTTTGGGGAACGATCATAGAAGAGAACCTCCCGTTTGCATTAGCTGCCGAAATGGAAGAAATATACCAATGGACCGTGGACTTCTTTTCCATTCAACAGGGAGACTCCTTTACAGTTATTTACGATGAAAAATTCGTAGATACGCTTTCCGTAGGCATTGGACAAATATGGGGCGCAAAATTCAATCATGGAGGAAAGGACATATACGCCATACCATTCATGCACAAAGGGAAGATCAAATATTGGGAATGGGATGGGGCTTCGCTTCGCAAGCAACTTCTCAAAGCGCCGCTTAAATTCACCCGCATAAGTTCCAAATTTTCAAATGCAAGATTTCATCCCGTATTAAAGGTCTATAGGCCTCACCACGGAGTGGACTATGCTGCGCCTTCTGGAACTCCCGTAAGAGCCGTGGCCGATGGAAAGGTAATCTATAGAGCAAACAGCGGAGCTGGAGGACTTATGGTTAAAATCAAGCATCCTGGAGGACTTCAGTCAGGATATTTGCACTTGAGCCGTTTTGGAAAGGGCATTGCCGTAGGAAAGCACGTCCAGCAAGGAGAGGTCATAGGCTATGTTGGAAGCACCGGGCGTTCTACAGGTCCACATCTCGATTTCCGTCTATGGAAAAATGGTAATCCAATCAACCCGCTCAAAGTTCCGCAAAAGCCTGCGGAGCCTATCGATAAGGCAGATATGCCAGCCTTCGAATGGGTTCGACAAAGGATAAATGCCGAGCTTGAAGGAGATGTACCTGATTCAATGAAAATATATCGACTTGATTCTTTGAAAATTGACTAATGACCGAAAAGAGCATAGATAAATTCATTAAAAGTCATCATGTAATGGCTCTTTCGACTGTAGATGAAAATGGTCTTCCGTATAGTTGCGCAATTTTTTACGCATACAATGACAAGGAAAACATTCTCATCTTCTCTTCAGAAAAAAGTACCGCACATGCATCTCATTTCGAAAAAAATCCATTCGTTGCATTCTCCATATATCTAGAGACTAACATCGTAGGGAAGATAAAGGGAGTACAAGGAAAGGGAAAAGTAACCGAGGCTTCAGCCACAGACCGAATGACTTATATTAAAAGGTTCCCTTACGCTGCGATAGCTCCGCTTACACTTTGGAGAATAGAGCCCACGTTTTTTAAGTTAACAGATAACTCACTGCTCGGATTCGGCAAAAAACTGATATGGAACAAACAAGAATAGGTGTAATAATAGTCGCTGGAGGAAGTGGCAAAAGAATGTCCTCGGGCATTCCTAAGCAATTTATGCTATTGGACGATATGCCAATTCTCTCAAGGACAATCAATCTCTTTCACAAGGCTCTGCCACAGGCCAAAATAGTTGCCGTACTTCCAGAAGAGTATATAGACTTTTGGCAAAATCTACAGGCCCGATTCGATACAGCAAAGCACAAAGTAGTTTCGGGAGGCAAGGAACGATTTCACTCGGTTTTAAGTGGCCTTTTCTCTCTTTCGGAGCAACTAGACATCATCGCCGTTCAGGATGCAGTTAGACCAATGGCCTCCGTCGAGATGATACAAAGATGCATTCAAACGGCAATAGAAAAAGATTCTGCATGTCCAGTAGTTCCTGTCATTGATTCCATTCGAGAAGTTCATCAAGGCATTGGAAGCAGACCTGTTGATCGTTCAAAACTGCGAGCCGTTCAGACACCACAGTGCTTCAATGCCAACATGTTACGCCAAGCGTATGATGTAATTTATGATACATCATTTACCGATGATGCATCGGTGTGGGAAAAAGCAGGTTTTCAAATAACGTTATGCGATGGAGAAAGGAATAACTTCAAAATTACCACCCAGGAAGATTTGCTTCATGCCCAAGCCATTATTAAAAGCCAAAAAGAATGAAGGCATTTAAATATACGAGCGAAAAACAAACTAAAATTCTAACGGCATTCTGGATAGTACTGATGCTATTATGTCTGTGTCTTATTATGTATTTTGATGACGGAGACTATTTTTTAGCGTGGGTAATTGCAATGTTCTTCTCGCTTATAATTCTAATGGTTCTTTCTATTCCTCGAGAGGTTATACTAAGTGACAAATCGCTTAATATTAAATGCATTCTGGACTACACCACAATACCCTATAATACAATCACTTCCATTAGGGTAATTTCCACCAAAAAGCCACTATTCATGCCTATTTTCGCATCGTTTGGATTCTTTGGTTTTTTCGGATATTATCTCAACCTTCGAAACGGAGAGATTCTGAATGTTTATGCTTCAAGACTCCATAATCTCATTGAGATATGTAACAAATACGATGAAAAATATATAGTTTCTGTACCTTTGCCTCAGATTGAGGAATTCGTCGGATTAGTAAAAGATCAGATAAAATGAAACACTTTGTAAAACTCATCTTAGAAGCCGCAGTTACCAACTGGCACAAACCTGTTTTATGCGACTACCACGGAGAGACATTTGAATTTGCCGATGTTGCGACAAACGTTGCAAAGCTCCACATAATCTTCCGTAAACTCAATATAAAGCCTGGTGATAAAATTGCAATATGTGGACGCAACTGCGCTCGTTGGGCTATCATCTACCTAGCAGCAGTAACATATAGGGCCGTTGCCGTTCCAATACTCACAGGATTTACAACGGAAACTCTTGAATCCCTGGTTGAGCATTCCGAGAGTGTTCTACTCTTTTTGGAAAAGGGAGCATGGAAAGGCATGAAAACACAGAACATGCCAAGACTCATAGGAGCTATTGCAATGGAAGACTTCTCAGAGTTATACTCCATAGAGAATCGTTTGTCGACAGTCATACCAAATATTGAGCAACTCTTCAAAAAGAAGTACCCTCAAGGTATGAAAAGAAAGTTCCTTGAGATAGAAACGGGTGAACTCGAAGATTTGATTACAATCAGTTACACTTCTGGCACGACATCCTCACCAAAAGGAATCATGCTTTCAGCTAAAAACATCTCATCTAATGTTGTTTTCGGGCAAAAGAGAATACAGATAAAGCGTAATTCCACGATGGTATCGATGTTGCCTCTTGCGCACCTTTATGGACTTACTTTCGAGTTTTTATACCCTATGGCAAGCGGATGTTCCATCTATTTTCTTGGAAAGACTCCATCACCAACACTTCTTCTTGGAGCCTTTAAGGAAGTGCAACCTACGATGATGATTACCGTTCCGCTTGTATTGGAAAAGATCATGCAGAAAAACGTCATACCTGCAATGGAGAAGCCAATAATAAAGATTGCACTTTCCATTCCATTTATAAAAGGGATAATCAGGACATCCATTAAAGAGAAAATAATGGAAGCCTTCGGAGGCAATATGAACGTTATTATAGTCGGAGGAGCTGCCATTTCAGGACCTGTTGAGATTCTTCTCAAGCAACTCAGAATTCCATATACGGTAGGCTATGGTATGACAGAGTGCGGTCCACTTATTGGATACGAGGACTGGTACGACTTTGCAATTCGTTCATGCGGAAAACCCGTTGACGGCATGCAAGTAAGAATTGACTCTAACAATCAGCACAAAGACATCGGAGAAATACAGGTAAAGGGCGACAACGTCATGATGGGATATTACAAGAATGATGCTGCTACAAAGGCTGTTTTTACGGATGATGGATGGATGAAGACCGGAGATTTGGGCATCATTGACCGCTATGGTAATATCTATATCAAAGGACGTAGCAAGAATATGATTCTCTCGTCTAATGGCCAAAATATCTATCCGGAAGAAATCGAGGAGTTGCTTAACAACATGCCTCATGTCAGAGAGTCTATCGTCATAAGCCGCGATAAGCACATCATAGCAATCGTAGCGGTTGACAATGATGATGCACATCCACTTACGAAGTCAGAGCTTCAGACGATTATGAAGTCTAATCTCATTCTGTTGAACCATAAGTTGCCAAACTATTCTCAAGTGTACGACATAGAGATGCTGGAAGATGACTTTGAGCGCACTCCAAAAAATTCAATCAAGCGATTCCTATACAAATAATTTGGATATTGACTAAAACAGAAAAAGCGGCCTAAAGAAGACCGCTTTTTTCTGTTTCATTATATTTTCTATCCCATAAATGCTAGAAGGATACCAGCTGCGACAGCCGAACCTACAACACCTGCGACATTCGGACCCATAGCGTGCATAAGAAGGAAGTTTGAAGGATTTTCCTTCTGTCCTACAGACTGCGATACGCGTGCTGCCATCGGTACGGCAGAAACACCTGCTGAACCAATTAGCGGATTGATCTTCTTGTTTTCAGGCAAAAATACGTTCATCAGTTTTGCTAGAAGTACTCCACCTGCGGTTCCAAAGCTAAATGCTATGATTCCAAGCAGAAGAATCCCTATCGTACGCCAATTCATAAAAGAAGCAGCAGTAGCAGTTGCGCCTACAGATATACCAAGGAAGATTACGATAATATTCATCAGTTCGTTCTGTACGGTCTTACTCAATCTATCAACTACGCCACATTCCTTCATAAGGTTACCCAACATAAGAGAACCAATCAAAGGAGCTGCATCAGGAAGGATCCATGAAATAATGACCGAAATAACTATAGGGAATATAATCTTCTCTGCCTTCGAAACCTGTCTGAGCTGACTCATCTTAATCATTCTCTCCTTTTTTGTTGTAAGCATATTCATAATAGGAGGCTGTATTACAGGAACCAGCGCCATGTAAGAATATGCCGCAATTGCTATAGGACCCAAAAGTTCAGGAGCAAGTTTTGATGTCAAGAATATAGATGTAGGGCCATCCGCACCTCCGATAATACCGATACTTGCGCATTCATTAGGAGCAAATCCTAGAGCAAAGGCTCCAAGGAAGGTTGCAAAGATTCCAAGCTGAGCTGCAGCGCCCAAAAGGAAACTCTTAGGATTAGCAATCAGCGGACCGAAATCTGTCATAGCTCCAACACCTACGAATATCAAACATGGATATATACCCAATTTGACACCCAAATAAAGATAATCGATAAGACCTGCCGTCCCTACGAAAATATCCCAATGTACATGTCCATCTGCGAAGAGCTCCGAATGGAACATTTCAGCACCAGGAAGATTCGTTAGTAGCATACCGAAAGCAATCGGAAGCAATAGAAGAGGTTCAAATTGTTTCTTTATGGCCAAATAGAGAAGCACAAAAGCAATAAGTACCATAATGATAAACTTATAGCCTTCCACTTCAAAAAATACCATAAAGCCAGAATTGGAAAGAAATTTTTCAATACTTTCAACGATGAAAGATTCTGCAAGTATATGTGTCATAAATCCTGCTACTCAATCACCATTAAAATATCACCTTCCATTACCGTTGCTCCGGTCTGAGTATTGATTTGCTTAACAACGCCACCCTTTTCAGCATCGATGTTATTGGACATCTTCATAGCCTCGAGTACAAGCAAAGTCTGTCCAGCGGATACACTATCACCCACCTTAACCTTAAGTTCGGTAACAGTTCCAGGAAGTGGACAAGAAACCTTGTAAGCTGAAGTTGAAGCTGATGATGTTGACACAGGTTTCGTCTCTGCCTTTGGGGTTACGTACAAAGCAGCGTCTGCTGGTGCAGGAACAACCTGTGGTTTTTGAATCTTACGAACCTTACCACCAAGAATCTGGACATCGTAAGAAGAACCATTGACCGTTACATGTGCTTCAGTGGAAGCTTCATTAATGTCATTAATCGCAACTTCGTACTGATTTCCGTTTATTTTTAAAGAATAATTTTTCATCTTTTAACTGATTAATTTAATTACCATTGTCTTCGTCTGTACTCCGGCAGTGGAGTCAGACCATGGATTTTGGAATTCCATGGGGAATACGCACGGCTCATTCTCTTGATGGTCAAAAGCTCCGTTTCCTTGTCATGAATGTCAGACTTGTAAAGCTTTAATGCCGTCAAAATAGCAGCCACTTCCTCTTCAGAAATGTCGACAGAAGATTTCCTGCTAGTTTTTACCTTTCGTGTAAAGGTATACCCAAGTACTTTCATTACAAAGATCATGAGTATCAATACAACAAAGACAATCAAAAAGCCTACAAGAGCCATCATAGACATTTCAGACCATCCTATTTCCAATAATTGACCCATATCAAATTATATTACAATGGAATGTTTGAATGTTTCTTAGCAGGATTCTGCAGACGTTTCGTTGCCAAAGACTGCAATGCACGAATTATGCGAAGACGCGTGTTGCGTGGTTCGATAACATCGTCAATGTATCCATAGCGAGCTGCATTGTAAGGATTCGAGAATAGATCTCTGTACTCCTGCTCTTTCTCTGCGATGAACTTTGCTTTCTCCGCAGGATCGGTAATTGCCTTCAAGTCCTTTGCGTAAAGAACTTCAACAGCACCACTCGCACCCATAACGGCAATTTCAGCAGAAGGCCATGCATAGTTGATATCACCACGGATGTGCTTCGATGACATAACGATGTAAGCTCCACCATAAGCCTTTCTAAGCGTAACGGTAACCTTCGGGACGGTAGCCTCGCAGTATGCAAAGAGAAGTTTTGCTCCGTGAGTAATCACACCACCATACTCCTGAGTTGTTCCAGGGAGGAATCCAGGTACATCAACCAATGTAACGATTGGAATATTGAATGCATCGCAGAAACGTACGAAACGTGCAGCCTTTCTTGAAGCATTGATATCAAGAACACCTGCCATAAACTTAGGCTGGTTTGCAATGATACCTACGCTCTGACCATTGAAACGAGCGAAGCATGTGATAATGTTCTTTGCATATGAAGCTGCAGATTCAAGGAATTCGCCATTGTCGACAATTGCCTTGATGACTTCATACATATCGTATGCCTGGTTAGGATTGTCAGGGATAATCTCATTGAGAGAGTCTTCCAAACGTGCAATATTGTCTGTGCACAAAGCCATAGGAGTATCCTCCATGTTGTTCTGTGGCATATAAGAAATGAGCTTGCGGATAAGTGCAATACCCTCTTCTTCTGTATCCACAGCAAACTGTGCAACACCGGATTTAGTTGTATGAACTACTGCTCCACCGAGTTGTTCCTGTGTAACATCCTCTCCTGTAACGGTCTTTACAACCTTTGGTCCTGTAAGGAACATGTTGGATGTATTCTTCTTCATAATGATGAAGTCCGTCAGAGCTGGTGAATATACAGCACCTCCGGCACATGGACCGAAAATAGCAGAAATCTGAGGAATAACACCTGAAGACATCACATTGCGCTGGAAAATGTTTGCATATCCGGCAAGAGCATTAACGCCCTCCTGAATACGTGCACCACCCGAGTCATTTAGACCAATGCAAGGAGCACCATTACGCATTGCCATATCCATAACCTTGCAAATCTTATCAGCAAGAGCAAGTGAAAGGCTACCTGCGGTTACAGTAAAGTCTTGTGCAAATACATAAACAAGACGTCCATCAATGGTACCGTATCCCGTTACTACACCATCACCAAATGTGTGCTTCTTCTCCATTCCGAAGTCATAGCAGCGGTGTGTTACGAACATATCGAACTCCTCAAAGCTACCTTCATCCAAAAGCATCTGAATACGTTCGCGGGCTGTATACTTACCCTTCTCGTGTTGCTTGTCAATAGAGGTCTGACCACCACCCATACGAGCCGTTTCACGGTTCTCGATGAGTTTGTTTATTTTATTTTGAATTTCGCTCATGATAGCAAAGAATTATTTGTTCTTGTTTTCGCAGAGTTCCGTTAGAATACCCTGTGTCGACTTTGGATGAAGGAATGCAATTGTCATACCATCAGCGCCCTTTCTAGGAGTCTGGTCGATAAGACGAATTTCCTTCGATGCTGCGTCAGCAAGTTGCTCCTCGATGTTCTCAACAGCGAGTGCCATATGATGAATACCTATACCTCGCTTCTCGATAAATCCTGCGATTTTAGATTCAGGACATGTTGGTTCAAGAAGTTCAATCTTGGTTTCGCCAATCTTAAAGAAAGCGGTTTTGACCTTCTGGTCAGCTACTTCCTCAATCTTGTAACATTTAAGACCAAGGACATTCTCCCAATAAGGAATTGCTTCATCAAGGCTCTTAACAGCGATACCAAGATGTTCGATGTGTGATACTTTCATGATAATTTTGATTTAATAATTTATAAAATTTTTGTAATAAACTTCTCAAAGAACCTTCACAAAAAAGGTCGCGCAAATTTACGTTTTTTAAATAACAATTAAAAATAAAAGGAGCTCCAATTACAAGGCATTTTCTTCGAAAAGCACAATGTCGTTGCTAATGGGAAGAATCAGTTGTTTCAAAAGGGTTTTCTTCGCCAAAATGATTACATTTGCACTAATGACTTTTTTCCACAGATGAAACGGATTATTTACATACTTGGTCTATTACTCCTTTTCGAAATATTACCCGTTAAGGCACAGGATGTAGCTCTTTACGAGCACGTACCCCGCATACGTGTCAGACAGTGGTACATGGACAAAAAGCCAGAAATAACACAGTTCGTTTACCTGGCATTCATTGACGGATGGAGCGAAATGGGCAAAGAGGCAACGCTGAAAGCCAAGTCACTTTTGAAACAATACAAAAAGCTCTGCCTTTTAGTCGTTGTTAAACATTCAGATGACAATATACCGAAATGGTTCACAGAACTTCTCGACGAGCCTAGAATCGGAATTCTTCTTGACAGCGACTTTGCGTTTTGGGACTATGGAATCTATTACTCTCCTGTAGGTGTTGTTGTAGACCATAAACGACGCGATGTGTGGCACGGCAATCCTATGGATCTTCAGGCGGAGTATCTTAGCAATTTCATAAAGGAGGATACACCAAAGTCGAAGCCTAACAAAAAGGTTCTAAGAAAATACAACTACCGCAAGGAAAAGAAACTCTTTAAGAGACTCTATTATGAAAATCGAGCATTACGAAAAAAACGAATATCGTGACGAGCACCACGATTCCGCATTGGATGTAACACAAGGTGTCGACGACCAACCTGTCGTAAACCCTTACTTCGTGCGAAAGAAACGTCACGTACCGACTACAGAGGAATACGTTGAAGGAATTCTTTCACGAAATATAACCATTTTAGCACAGGCCATAACGCTTATCGAGAGTAATAATCCCACGAACTACGAACAGGCTCAGCAAATAATCGAGAGGTGTCTTCCATATGCCGGAAATTCCGTCAGAATTGGTATAACCGGAGTGCCTGGTGCCGGAAAGTCTTCCTTTATTGAAGCGATAGGTAACATGGTGCAAAAGCAGCATCATAGAATAGCGGTTCTAGCAATAGACCCTAGTTCCGAACGAAGCGGAGGAAGTATCCTTGGAGATAAGACACGTATGGAAACCATATGTAACAATCCAGACATTTTCATACGTCCTTCCCCATCGGCAGGTTCTCTCGGCGGAGTTGCAAGAAAGACCCGTGAAACTATCGTTTTATGCGAGGCTGCCGGATATGACACAATTTTCATAGAAACGGTCGGTGTCGGTCAGTCTGAAACGGCAGTTCATTCCATGGTTGATATGTTTATGCTACTTCAGATTTCAGGAGCAGGTGACGAGCTACAGGGAATCAAGCGTGGAATTATGGAAATGGCCGACATTATGGTCATAACCAAAGCCGACGGAGAGAACGTAATGAAGGCAAATCTTGCGAAGGTTCAGTTCCAGAACGCACTTCACCTCTTCCCGCCATCCGAAAGTGACTGGTCGGCTCAGGTCTTTACATGTTCATCTTTGGATGGAACAGGTCTTGAAGAAGTATGGAAGGGTGTCGAAGACTATATAGAGCACATACAACGTAATGGATATTTTCTTGCACACCGCAACGAGCAAAACAAATATTGGATGTATGAAAGTATCAACGAGACTCTAAAAAGTAATTTCTACCTCAATCCTATGATTGAACAGAAGCTCAAGGATGTCGAACAACGCGTACTTCAGGCAAAACTTTCATCATTCATAGCAGCAAAAGAACTTTTGGACATTTATTTCAATCGTTAAGATGAAACCACGCATTGCAGTTTTTTCTGGTTCGGGAATCAGTGCCGAGAGTGGCATTCCTACCTATCGAAGCGAAGACGGGCTATGGGCCAACTATAAAATAGAAGATGTATGCACCCACGAGGCAATGTACTACAATCGTCACCAGGTCATTCAGTTCTATAATGAACGTCGCCGTGAGGCGATGACAAAGCAGCCTAACGCCGCCCACCTGGCAGTAAGCCGTCTTGCAGAGCACTTTCATGTTGATGTGATAACACAGAACATAGACGACTTGCATGAAAGGGCTGGTTCTACGGATGTTGTGCATCTGCATGGTTCGCTTTTTGAATTGCGAAGCATGGACTCTTACGAGCCAATCATTTCAATCAGGGAAGATCAGGATGAATTTGCCACGGCACAAAACGGAGAACTTCTAAGACCAAACATCGTGTTTTTTGGCGAGGGTGTCCCAAAACTTTCTGAAGCTATCGAAAAAATTCAGTTGTGTGACATTCTAATAGTTGTCGGAACGTCTCTTGCCGTTTCTCCAGCGAATAGTCTGGTGACATGTGTGAAGAACAATTCCGTTCCTATTTATGTCGTTGATCCAGGAAATCCTAAAATTAACTTTATCTCAAACCCTATTCATTACATAAAGCAGAAAGCTTCAATAGGTATGACTCAATTGGTCGAAGAACTCATACAACAGTTCTAGACTAAGAAACTGGTAAGCATCGCACATGTAAATCTATCTCACGGTTATGTGATAACACTTTTGTTTATTTTCAAATTTTACATGACAACGACCTTGTTTACGCATGTTATATACAGCCTGAGATAACGCCTCTCGTAATTCTTCCTGACTTTTAGGATGTAATACATTTGTCTTAAAGCTTACATAGGATATATCAAAGGTTGTTGCGTAAAAGTGACAAGAGTTAGATGTCGCATTTGCGTTTCTAGTTAGAAGCTTTGAAACATCTTCTTTTGTTCTAAGCACACTCGTAACTTCAAATCGAGAATTTGTACCCAAAATAGTTTGAAACTCTCGGGCGATATCAGCTAACAAAGCCTCTGCTTCTGGCACTAAATACGGAACGGAAAGATCGAGGGTTCTTACATAGTACAAAGAGTTAGATGATATTTTAATCAACTTATTCTGATGTATTGATTGATTTAAGTATTCTGTAAGATCTTTTCTTGAGTTGAATGGTGTAATGCCAAACTTCTTAGCGGCAACAATCTGTTTCGATTGTAAGTCATTAAAAGCGAGTTCTTTTTTGTGCATCTTACAACATATGCGTGCTTGAAGTTTAGGAACAATTACAAATGTACCTATAGCCATACATACCGGTATGATTTGGAGCAGTATGCAGTGATATAACATCTTTTGCTCACTTGGTTTTTTACTTACTCAAGTTTCGCAAGTGATTTTAGGCCGCTTTCTCGGCTAAACTTAGTCGATCGAAGGCTTGCTTCACTGCTTTGATTTGTTCATTATTGTTTATAACGT
>JAGHTK010000100.1 GCA_018065435.1 Candidatus Alistipes equi | reverse complement strand
TTCCTTACAAGGGCTAAAGAGAAATATTTCAACGAAGGTGGTGAACGTGTTATTGACATTGAGGAAATTGTTGTCGTTGCAAAGAAACGTCAAAGTCCTTTTTTCGCAACTGGAAACACTGGAAGCCGTCTGCATGGTGACCTTTCTGGCTATTCTTCAATTTATGATGCACTTGCGACATTTAAGGAACTAAATGTCATTGGGCAGAATGTTACAACCACTAGAGAATATGTGACTCAGGGCCTTCTGGATCCAGAAACAATTATTCTTTTTGAAACCGAGGATGCCGAGGCAGGTGAAGAAAATGACGTCTCGTTTATTCAGACCATCTCATCGATGGATGATGATATGCTTACGCCAGATGTCTATATTAATGACCGACCTTCAAGTATTGAAGATCTGGGTAATTATGATATGAAATATGTCGAGCGTCTTGCTTTTGTGGATGGAAAGGCTGCCTATATGCTTGGACTATCGGCTCCGGCCGGTGCCATTTTGATTGAAGTAAGCAAGGAAGGCTTAAATAACACTGGTACTTCTTCGGAAGCAATGGCAAGAGTCGTACTTAAAGGTTGTCAGAAACCAGATCAGTTCTATAAGCCGAAGTACCCTACAATTGTGGACAGATTAGCTGAAAAGAAGGATATGCGTTCAACTATTACATGGGAGCCTCTTATACATACTGATGCCTCGGGTCAAGCTACCATTGCGTTTTATACGGCAGATCGTAGTGGAATGTATGACGTTATTCTGGAAGGTATCACGGATGATGGAGAACTTTGTCGTTCAACCAAAAAGATTGCCGTAGAAGTAGCACCTCTTAAATAGATATGAAAATGAAATATACTTAACGCATGGTACCGCTTCCTCGCCATATCTAAATACAGCACTTTATTATTCTTCGAATACAACTTCAGGAAGTCAAATTGGGTTTTTATGATTATTAAGACACTTAAAAGCAGTCGCAAATGTGTTGTAGGTTCGTTGCTCGAGACTTTTTTCATGGTTTACCGAATGAAATGCGACATGCTTGTCTTGGATGGAAGCGAAGGAAACGGCCATGCAACAAGTAGAGAATATTAAAAAAACACCTTAAAAGATTTTTTGTAGCACAATAACTATCTTTTCACAATATATAGAACAATATTTGCGCTTGTTCCACACTTATTTGTAACATAAATTTACTCATCAATGAAATCAATACACGTAACTATGTTTAGGCAATACATTTTCTCCTTGACTCGAAAAACTATAGTTCTTTCTGCTCTTGTTCTTTGTCTTTCTTTCGCATCTTATGCTCAAAGTGCAAGAATAGTTTGCAATGAGACTTGCCGCGAAGAGTATCAGAAAAGTGAGTCGAAATCTAGCAAACAGGTTGTAAAACCTGCAGAAAAGTCCGTTTCTAAAAACAAAGCGATTCCATCTTCCTCTGCTGTATCGAGCAAGGAGCATGTAGCAGCCTATTCCGTTGTGTCACCCGTTGGCTTGTCAAGCGTGAAAATGATTCAACAAGCTCCGAGACTTTCGACACTGGAAGGAAAAATAGTTGCAGTTGTAGGTGTAAGTTTTATGACCGGTATAACGCATCCGGAAATAAAGCGACTTATCAATGAGAACTATCCCACGGCAAAAGTGATACTTATGGATGAAATAGGTTTTTCAGGCCCCTATCCAGCCCCAGGTGTAACTCGTAAACAAAATGAAGAGTTTAAGCAGAGGCTCAAGGATATGGGTGTTCAGGCTGTTATCTCTGGAAATGGTGGTTGTGGACTATGTACTCCTAAGGAGACGGGTTCTTGCATTACGGCAGAGTATCTAGGAATTCCTTCGGTGATGATTGCTGGACCAGGCTTTAGTGATCAAGCCCGCTATACGGCTAGAAACAATGGCGTACCGGTAATGCGTGTTGCACAGTATCCAGGAGCATTTGCTGCAGATACGCAAGAAACACTCATCAAAAACACTCGCGAAATTCTTTGGCCTCAAATCGTGAAGGCACTTACTACGCCTATAACGGCTGAAGAAGTCTCTAAGGCAGAAAAAGTGCATGCAGATATTCGTGATGACGTTTTTTATGGAACATTGGATGAAATAAACGATTATTTCAAGAAACAGAATTGGACAGATGGCCTTCCATTTATTCCTCCGACCTACGAAAAAGTGATGGAGTATCTTAAATACACGCCATATAAATACGATGAAATTGTAGCTGTACTTCCAATTGCGCATCGAAATACCACAGCATGGCATGTCGCAGTAAATGCTGTAATGGCTGGATGTAAGCCTGAATACATGCCAATACTTATAGCAATGACAAAGGGTTTGGGAGATGGAAATTTCCGTCGAACACTTGCCAGTACACATGCCTGGACTCCGTATTGTTGGTTGAATGGCCCTGTAGCTAGACAACTTGGTATTGACTGTGGACAGGGACAAATCAATGATGAAGCAAATGCCTCCATCGGGCGCTTTATGAATCTTGCCCTTATGAATCTTTGTGGGTACTACGTAAAACAGGACAGAATGGGTACATTCGGATATCCTATGCCGTGGTGTCTTGTTGAGGATGAGACTGCCTGTCAGCGCGTGGGTTGGAAACCATACCATGTTCGCAAAGGATTTGAACAGAATAAGAGCGTTGTAACACTCGCTTCGACACTTCTTTGGGGAAACAACATGGCGCCATCCACAACGGATCCGACGAAGATTATGCAGTTGCTTGCATGGGATATCTCGGAACGATGTCAGTTTGCTTTGGGAAGTGGACGTCAGTATACTTTCCGCACAATACTTCTAACGGAACCTGTTGCTCAGATTCTTGCTCAGAAATTCAGTTCCCCAGAAGCATTGGAACATATGCTCATTACGGAATCTAGGCGTCCATTGAAGGAACGTGCATTTGCAAACTATTATGCAAATCCAGGAAGTAGAAAAGATGGCGGAAAACATAATATCAGACAGTATTCTGCATATCTTGGAAGGACCGAAGGAGCTGAAATAACAAAAGCGCCTGTATGGTATGATACGCAAGAAAGTGAAATGCAGACGGTTCCAACAATGAAGCGTGGAATGACTGCGTTTATTATTACGGGTGACAACGCACGTAACAAGGTGCAGACTATGCCAGGAGGTGGATATGCATCAATAGAGATTGAGTTGCCTTCTAATTGGGATATAATGATGCAGAATCTTGGCTATTCTCCTCTAAAAAATCATTATCTTCGCTAATGTAATGGCCCAAAATAAAATGTCTTTTCCTGAAATTGTAAGGACATACCAGCAGCCTCTTTACTGGTATATTAGAAGAACTGTACTCGTCCATGAGGATACAGAAGACATTCTTCAGGAAACATTTATCAAGGTCTTCCGTTACCTTTGGCTGTTGCGAAGGAGCGATTCGCTTCGTACGTGGCTTTATAAAATAGCGACAAATGAAATTAAACGATATTACAAAAGGCACAAAGAATCGGTATCGCTAGAAAATATTTCTGACGGAGAGTTCGTGGATGCAGTCTCTTTGAAAGAGGCAGATGAAGTCATTTCTTCGGCATTTCTTCAGATGAGTCCACTTCAAAGAGAGGTGTTTACTTTGAAATACTATGACAATCTTGACTATGATCAAATTAGTCGTATTACAGGCTCTTCAAAGAATACGCTGATGGTCAGTTATCATGAAGCATGTAAAAAAATTGAAAAAGAGATAAAGGATGAGTAATATAAGATTAACAACGCCAGAAGGCTACTTTGAAAGGAGTATGGAAAGAACTTTCGCTACGGCTGAAAGAATCAAACGGCGCCGTAGAGGTATCTTTTATTGCTGTTTGGTAATTGTCGTGATGATGGGTACATTTTATTCAATCCATTCGGCTAGTGTTCTGGAGGCTGAAAAGGAATATCTAGCCATGCAAGCGGAAATAGCTAGACTTGATATTTTTATGGAAGTAAACTGATAGAGCATGAAACGCATAGTTATACTAATTTTGTTTGCATTCGCATTAAGTGAAAATGCGTTCGCACAACCAACATTGGCTCAGAAAATGATTCATCGAGCAGCTATTATCATCGCAGATAAAATTGGTGTTGGTGAATCTGACAAGGAGACTTTTATGTCTATGTATCAGAGTTATCGAAAGGAAAGACTTGATATAATGAGAATCCACCCGCAAGCTATGGATGACATTGAGAAGGCTACTGAGGCTAAGATTTTAAGCGATTTTGAAAAGAGTGATAAATTGTTGCAACTTAGAAAGTTATATTATACAAAATTTCGTACTTTTCTTTCACCTACACAAATACAGAAGATGTACGATGCTGAAAAAAATGCAGAGTCAAATAGGTGAAGCATATAAATGTTACGGGAGAATGGATTAAAACAGCCAAGTCTTCGTTGGGAAATATGTGGACTAATTCAGAACTCAAGTTCCGCTGGGTAAAAAGGTGGAGTGTAAGCGGTAATTTTGCTTACGTAGATTTCAGAAAATAAGGATTCCGCAGAAATCGGAAAAGTAAAAGCACCAGATTTCGGAAAATAAGCATCGCCACCTGAGGCGAATCTGAGGTCCGCAGTGAAATTGAAAAAAAGAAAATGGTTATCTATTTTAGAAAAGCTTAAGGTCTAAAAATAGACACCCATGAGTAACAACAATTTAATTTCAATTGTTGCTATGTGGAGCGAGGTTAACAAATTATCACGAGAATTCCTCAGCCAGAGTCAGATTGCCTTGAAACTTGGTATCAGACGTGATACCGTCCGTAGGTATCAGCGAATGTTCGAGACCGAGTTCAACGACCGGCTGGGAAGGGAGTTCCAGAGGCGCAGGCGCAAGGTCGATGCCTATGAGGACTTCATCAAGAACCTGTTGTAGGAGGCTCAGTTCCTGTCTTCCGCGCAGGTATACGACCGTCTGAAGGAACACTTTCCGGGTCTTCCCCAGCTCTCCGAGCGGACGGTCTACAACATGGTGCAGGCCATCAGGGAGCAGGAGGATCTGCCAAAGGCCAGCGAAAAGGCTCGTTAGATGTCGAAGATCCCAGACTGCGAGTATGGTGAGAAATGCCAGGAGGACTACGGCGAAAAGGTAATGCGCACGTCTCAAGGCCGGAGCGTGAAGGTGAAACTTCATCTGTTCAGACGGATGCGTTTAAGATACTGAGTATTCTTCCGGACTCTAATAGATGAATCCAAAAAGCCACAGAGGAATTCTGTTGCCAAACCCCGTTTCTGTTTCGTCAACGGCTAGGAAACTGTGTGGTTCATCTTTAATCTGCTCAAACGACTTACTTCTTCCCCCGACTTCAAAAAGATACTTTCCACTCGCAAAGAAGTCTCCTTTCTTCGAATACTGCAGAGTATTGTATGCTCCAACCTGATTTGCAAAAAAAGTCTCTCTGATTGTGCCGATTTCTGTCTTCCCACCAAGAGCATACATAATGTTTGGGTTACCAAGGAATATCTTGTCCGGGTTAACTAATTTTTTGTAGCTTTTCAACTCCGCGGTCAGCAGATTCAAAATGCCAGCCCTATCCAACGCATACAGCATCTTCAGGCAGGAGTCTCTGGTCGTTCCGAGAGACTCGCACAACCTGTTTACGTTCGGAACCAATGGCAGGCTTTCTGCCGTAATCATGAGGAGCCGACCGGCCTTCTGAATAGTCTCGAAAGTTACGTCTTCAACTGCAGGAAGATCACTTTCCAGGGTTTGATTCACAGCCTCTGCCAATCTTATATGGAAATCCTCGCGAGACTCTTTGTAGAAAGGATACATTCCATAAAAGAGATAATCAGGGAAATATTTCAGAACCTTGACTTCGGACGTAATTTCCACGGAGTACTTGACGTGGTTTTCCAAAACATCTTCGAGAGGATGTGCTTCAAAAGATGCAATGCCTTCGCATTCCAGATATTCCCTGAACGACATATTGTGGAGCCTATACAATGTCTGTCGCCTTGACAAATCCACTTTGGAATTATCGATACGGAGCATTGATGATCCCGTATAGACAACATTCATCTTCGGAAAATTGTCATACAGGTTCTTGAGAACAGTTACCCAGTCAGGGTATTTATGTATTTCGTCGAGAAACAGGTAATAAACGCCGATGGAATACAGGTATTCCGCAAGGTCCATCACTGAATGAGTCTTGAACCACAGGTTGTCCATAGAAACATACATCGCATCATCGGGATTAGTAAATGTTTCTTTAATATGCTGCAGGACAAGCGTAGTTTTGCCTACACCTTTTTCGCCTTTGATTCCCAACATCCTGACATTCCAGTTTATCCTGAAATACAAGCTTCTTTTGAATCCCGTCGTCGTTTCCGCTAACTTTCTGTGATAGACAGCAACCAGCGGTATTATCTCATTTGCATTCATAACTTTCCAGTTTTCTGCAAATATAATGCTTAACTTTTGAAAAAGCGATTTTATTCAAGAAATAACTTTTGAAAAAGCGATTTCATTATTGGATATTATTCTCAGTACCTTAAACGCATCCGTCCAGGCGAATGAAGGAATCCTCAAACAAATAAAAATGGGGGAATCAACTTCGCGAAAAATGGGTGACTTGCATGTTGCATATTACAGCATTCCTGATGGCATCAATATCTTTCGTCATATGCTTCGCGAAGATTGATATTCCCGAACCTGTCTGGGCACAATCTCTTGGTTTTTGGCTTTGAAGTTTCTTTTACCATTCCAACTTCGACTTTTTTCGAAGTCTTATCCATTTCCATTTAGCCTAGTTGAGAAGGTTCCCTTCGTAGGCTCTTAAGTCTCGCTTCTACTTCCTTCACCCAAAGATTACTGATAACGGCTTGTCATTCGTTTCACTCGAAGTAGATTACCCGTGACTAAAATTTAACCAGTTAGGTGAGTGTCATGCCGATACACTAAACAAAGATGCCGGCTTAAAACCGGCATCTATAGATAAAATCAAAGACCTTATTTTTTCGGACGCATCACAATATTAAGCATATTGTTGTCAGAAAGTATCTTTTGAGCAAGAGCCTTGATGTCTTCTTTTGTCATAGAGTTAACTGTCTGTTCGTATACGGACACTTCATCTATGCCATATGTGTAGTACAAGTTGATGAACTGAATCCAATTACCATTGGTCTCGATGACATTCTTCCAGTTCTTCAAAAGGAACTGCTTTGTCTTTTGGAAATCTTCATCCTTAGGACCTTCCTTTGCAATTGTTTCAAGTTCCTTCACAATAATTGCACTCAGTTCGTCAGCCATCTGTTCGTTGGTGTCAAACTTAGTTCTTAAGATGTACTGTGGCACATATTGAGGAGTAATTTTTGCTCCTACACCTACGCCATATGTTCCTCCCTTTTCTTCACGAATTGAAATTAAGTAACGGGAAGAAAGTGCATTTTGAAGGAATGAGAAGGCAATTATGTTCTTTACATTGTATTCAACTTCTCCGGTCCATGCTCTGTAAACGGTAACCTTAGGCTGCTGCATTGCAAAGTCGAATTCGTGCTTTACTTCTCCACGTATGTAGCGTACCTTATCATCGGTCTTCTTTATATAGTTCTTTTTAGCAGGAAGTGAACCAATGTACTTTTCTACAAGAGGCTTGATTGTGTCTATATCTACATTACCGATAATTGTAACAGTGAAATCTTTTACAGAGCTGAAGAGCTTTTTGTAAAGAGGCTCAAGTAGTTTGAACGAAACGCGGTCAAGACTTTCGAGTGAAATTTCCTGACGGCGTGAGGAGTGGTTGTACAGATAGTCTGTGATAACCGTTTCTGCCATGTAATCTGGGTCGTTCTTAACATTAGTAAGATATGAACGGAACTGATTCATCGTTACATTGAAATCATCCTCATTGAAGCGTGGTTCGGTAACGTAGAGGTAGAGAAGCTGTAACATTGTCTCAAAGTCCTTGACTGCGCACGAACCGCTGATAGATGTGTGATAGTCATCCGTATCAAGTCCTATGCCGGCACGTTTTCCTGAAAGTTGTTTTCTAAGTTCGACGCTAGAGAATTTGGAAACACCCTGCTGAGTCATTATAATAGGAAGGAAGTCGGCAGTGTCATATTCTGCATCGGAAACCGAAGCTAGACCTGCGTTCTTACGCATACTGAGCATGATTTCATCTGCCTTGAACTTTGTTGGCTTAACGTTGACTTTGATGCCGTTTGAAAGAACCCACTCAGTTACATCCAACGCTTCGTTCTTCTTTTGAGTCTTAACCGAAGAGCCCTTTAGAACAATCGAAGGATCAATCAAAGGAACCTTTACGGTATTGTCTTTGTAAGCATCAATTTGGCTTTGACGTACCTTAGCAATCACACCTTTGATTTCCTCTTCAGTAGGATTCTTGATCCCATCCTTCTGAGGTGCATTGGCAATAACCACATTATTCTTGTCTGTTATGTACTTCTGGAAAAGCTGGTTTACAGCCTGCAGTGGCAGATTGTTTATAAGCATGCTATCAAGTTGCCACTCAGTTTCAGCACTTGGAATAGCGCTGTTTTTGCGGAATGCGCTGATGTAGCGATATACATATTCGGCATTACGACGGTCCTTACGGTTGTTATAAGCAGTCTCTTCTCTTTTGAGAATGTCATTCTTTGCTCTTTCAAACTCGCTCTCGGTAAAACCATGGCGTGCAATTCTGAGAAGCTCGGTATATGCAGCCTCAAATCCACGCAATAGTTCACCATCTTTGGTCTGTACATCAATTATCGTAGCGTCCAGTGTAGGACATATTCCAACACCACCGTTTCCAAGTCTTGCGCTCTGGAACGGAGCATCTTTTTTCATAGCGATTTCTTGAAGACGTGCGTTAGCCATAACAGAACCAAACGATGAAAGAAGTGAAAGTTGTTCTGCAATGATGGTGTTGTTAAGATTCTTTGGAAGGGCTTTGCGCTTGATGTTTAACGATATGTTGCTAACCGGCATCTCGGGGTCCGTAAAAATTGAGATGATAGGCTCTTCATTGTCAGGAACGACAATGACTTCCTTCTTTGGAGCATCCTTAGGCGCTGTAGGAATGTCAGCCATAAGTTTTTTGATCTTGCTTTCAACAGCATCTGCATCAATGTCTCCTACGACAACGACAGCCTGATAATCTGGACGGTACCATGTATGGTAGAAAGACTCAATATCGGACTGCGTGAAGGACTTAAGTCCGTCGAGATATCCGATAAGATTTCTGTTTTCGTACTTCGTTCCCTTTGCTAAAGCCTTGATGGTAGCAATGGTTGAACGCCATGATGCGCCATCTCTAGTACGCAATTCTTCCATTATGACACCTCTCTCGGAATCAACCTCCTTTGGTTCCAAAGCAATGAAGTGGGACCAATCGTGCAAAACAAGCAATGCACTATCTACCACACCTTCTCTTACAGTAGGAACATCCTTCATAAGGTACTGCGTATAGTCCCATGATGTTCCAGCATTGAGATTTGCACCAAACTTTACACCTATTTTCTCAAGATAGGTGATAAGGTTCTTTCCTGGAAAATGTTTTGTTCCGTTGAATGCAAGGTGTTCAACAAAGTGAGCCAGACCCTGCTGGTTGTCAGCCTCCTGAATTGCTCCAACGTCGTGAACAATATAGAAGTCTGCAAGATTCTTCTGTTTTGCGTTGTGGCGGATGTAGTAGGACATGCCATTGTCTAGCTTGCCAACTTTGACATCCTTATCTGCTTCGATCACAGGCATCTGCTGTTGTGCAAGCAGTGTCGCAGCCATCATAAGAAATGCGACAAAAATTAAAATTCTTTTCATTTTAACAAAAATTAGTCTTCGTAAATCAATATGTCAGAAGGCTGACACCTGAGTTCATGACAAAGTTTTTCTAACGTGGAGAACCTGATAGCCTTGGATTTCCCGGTCTTTATCTTGGAAAGGTTTGCTTCCGTAATGCCCATTCTTTCTGCAAGATCTTTTGAGGAAATATTACGTTTCACCATCATTCTTGCTAGTCTTACTTGAACTCCCATAGTGTGTTCGGCCTTAAGTGTTGTGATAAGAACTATCCTGCTGCTAAAAGTTTCTAAAAGACTTACGGCAAGTGTTCTTCTGGCTACAAATTTAGTTATTTTTATGTAACTACTCAGCCGTATATGACATCATTTTCACCTTTTTCGAATACCATCCATATCTTAAGTTTAGTTTGCAGCTATAAAAAGTAAAAAAGTATAAAGGCATATATATCTTGTTAGTAGTTTATTCTTATGATTCAAAATTCGTTGGATAATCCTATTATGCTATATGTTGAATTGTCTCGATGTCTGGCAATCTGGTTAAGCATCCGGTATTTACAAAGGTGATAATGGATTCGTTCCTTCGTCGAACCTAGATTCACATCTGTACTTCGCAGAAATGATAGAGAATCACAACAACTACAAGATATTTGTGAACCATTTCACCACACCAGGATTGATGAAAATCATGTAACTCAGCACCAAAGATGAAAATTCCCTACACCTTTGTTTTAATAACTGTGTGGGTAGTTTTTTGAGAAAATAGTACCCAAATACCCTCGAAAACTAATTGAAACTGACTAATAATTGCAGAAAATTATGTATTATTGCAATACTACCACGAGAAACGGTTGCAAGAAAAAACAATCAACATTTGTAGTAGATGAAAACGAAAAAATTCAAATACCCAGTAGATACAGACCAATTTCAAGAAATAAGGGAACAAGGTAAGTTGTATGTTGACAAGACGGATATGATGTACAATCTTGCTAGCAAGTATGAGTATGTCTTTTTGGCTCGTCCTCGTAGATTCGGTAAGTCTTTACTTTGCAATACGTTTAAGGC
>JAGHTK010000056.1 GCA_018065435.1 Candidatus Alistipes equi | reverse complement strand
TCCTCAACCCCCTACGCAGGAAAACTTTGTTTCATCGGTGGAACAACCCTGCGACTTGTTTACGGAATTGCCAGATTTTCCGAAAACCTTGACTTCGACTGCAAGGATATGACGGCGGAAGAGTTCAAGGCGATGACAGACGATGTTCTTGCCTTCCTTGCCGCCAATGATTTCGATGTCGAGTCCCGCGACAGGGAAAGCCCGAAGCTGACAGCCTTCAGACGCAATATATATTTCCCAGGTCTGCTGTTTGAACTTAACCTCACCGGCCACAGGGACGAACGTTTCCTCATCAAGATTGAAGCCCAGGACCAATGGGTCGGATACACGCCCGAGATGCGTGACGTCAAGGGCTGCGGATTCTTCTTTCCCATTCAGGTTCCTCCAATCGGAGTCCTGTGCTCGATGAAAATCTCGGCTCTTACTGCGAGAGCGAAAGGCAGGGATTTCTATGACTCGATGTTCCTTCTGTCAACGACCGGACCTGACTATGACTTCCTTAAGGCACGCTGTGGCATAGGTTCGCTGGTGGAGCTGAAGTCGCACATCAATGAACTTCTAAAGACTGTTGACCTCAAGGTCAAGGCACGCGATTTCGAGCACATGCTCTTCAACTCTGGGAACGCCGGCAAAATCTTACGCTTCGGCGAGTTTTTTCTCTCATTATAGCAAACCTGTCAACTCCTTCATCTCCTCTGCCCCGGATGCTTACACCTAGCTTTCCATTTCTCATAGTGTATCTTCCCTGTTAGCAAGACTTTAGTTTCTTTATTACATAAACCATTCTTGTTTTTAAGTTAAAAAAAGTTCGTGTTTGCATTGTAAGTTTGGTCACGAATAACCAAGTTGTGTGACGCTTGCTAATGTTGATTGGTGTTTTAAATTGCAGCATAAGTCGCTTTCGCTTCTTTTAACCTGGGTCCCGAGAGCTTGGAACTAAGACAAGCCCCGCATAGGTGCCTATATTCTTCCTGGGCGAAAGCTACCTATAGTTATTCGGGGCTTAGGCTAACCCGCTTCGCAGGTGGGAATAACTCCACTTTTTTAGCCAGCGAAACTTGAGTAACTAAAATTTGGTACTCGATTCGCAACATCACTACCTTTTAGATGTAACATCCGCCTCATACTTTTCAATTGATGAAATGTAACTTTCACCAACAGGCACACCCGAACGAAGACAGTACATATCCCATACAGCATTCCAAGGAAGTGATTTGCATTCCTCTAAAAGTGCAAGACGTTCGAAGAAGCGCTCCTCGGCCTCATATTTCCTAAGCAGAGCAATAGGTTCCAAAAGTGCCATTGTCATGCATTTTAGCGTAGCTCTAGAACCGATAACATAAGCTCCTATACGATTTATTGAAGCATCGAAATAATCGAGTCCTATATGAACACGATCCATTGCGTCACACCTTACGATTTCATGACAAAGTTCCTGTACCTCATCATTGATAATTGTTACATGATCAGAATCCCAGCGTACTGGGCGCGACACGTGTAGCATCACCTCTGGAACAAACAGAAGCATAGCCGATAGTTTGTCAGCAATGATTTCCGTTGGATGGAAATGGCCAGTGTCCAAAGTGATTATCTTGCCATGTTTCGCTGCGTAAGCCGTATAGTAGTCACTGCTACCAACCGTATAACTTTCTAGTCCGATACCAAAGAGCTTAGATTCAAGACAGTCCTTCATGTTGGCATATTTGGTTTCAAAAATTTCATCAAGGCTCTTCGTCAGAAGTTCTCTGTAGAGCATTCTATTGACTGTAAGATCCTTTGAACCATCATGTATCCAGATGTTCATTATACAAGGGTCCTGCTGGAACTCTCCGATAGCATCGGCAATTTTACGACAGCGCTTCGTGTGCTCAATCCAAAAACGGCGCACACTTTCATCTGAAGAAGAGAGTGTAAGATTTCCTGACTTCGGATGAGAGAATGAAGTTGAATTAAAATCAAGCTTCATATTGTTTTGCTTAGCCCACTGCATCCATGAAAGGAAGTGCTTAGGTTCAATTTCATCACGGTCAACCTTCTCTCCATTAAAATCTCCGTACGTAGCATGAAGGTTTAGACGATGCGTGCCTGGAATATATTCCGCAGCCTTCAAAATATCCTGACGCAATTCTGAAATATTTCGTGCTTTGCCTGGATAATTTCCGGTTGTCTGTATTCCTCCGGAAAGATCTTCTCCAAGGCTTTCAAAGCCTGAGACATCATCTGCCTGCCAGCAATGAAGCGAGAGTGATACCTTACTTAGTTTTTCAAGGACTTCATCAGTATTAACACCTATCTGGGCATATCTTTCCTTGGCTATTTCATATGCCTGTTCTACAAGTTTCTCTTTCATAGACTATTGATTTTGCAAAATTTTTCGTACGCTTCGTTCCACAAAAGCATATCCTGTGGAACATAAATTTCTATATCCACGCTTTGAGATATCTGTTTACGAATATCTTTAAGCGAAGAAGCATCCTGGTTCATTGACTGAATAAAAGCATTACCTATAGCTGTAGCTTCCTTCGGTCCTGCATGCACGGGCACCTGTAAGGCTGAAGCAGTGTATTGGTTTAGAATTTTATTCTGTGATCCTCCACCAATTACATGTAATACACAAGGTCTATATCCAATCTTTTTTGATAGACGATCAAAGACGTATCTGTACTTAAGGGCAAGGCTTTCAAAAATCAGTGAAATAATCTCTGCATCTGACATAGTAGCCATCTGTGAGGTTCTTTGAAGATACTCTGCTATTGCATCCAGCATATTTTCAGGTGATGCGAAACAAGGGCTGTCAGGATCGATAAAACGCGAAAAGTTATGTGAGCTATACGCCATATCCGCAATCTCGTCATAGGAATATTCACGACCCAGTGCATGCCACTGCTTTAGACAGGACTCCAAGAGCCACATTCCTGTAATGTTCTTTAGATAGCGAATCGTGGAGTTTACCCCACCCTCGTTCGTAAAGTTTAATCTTTCGCTTTCAACATCACAGAGAGGATGTTCTATTTCCACGCCCATTAAGGACCATGTACCAGATGACAGATATGCAAAGCCATCTTCTAAAGCTGGAACCGAAGCCACAGCCGAAGCCGTATCGTGCGAAGCTACGGCTACGACCTTCCAGGCTGGAAGCGAATATTTCTCTCTTAATTCCTGGCATATAACGCCTTTGGATTCAGAAGGATTAATAAGCGGAGGAAATGCTTCCAGTGTAAGGCCAATTGCGGAAAGAATTTCCGGTGAAAACTTTCCTGTACTTGCATCCAACAAAGCGGATGTGGAAGCTATGGTATATTCTGTTGAAAGATTACCGGTAAGCATCCACGCGATTCCATCCGGAACAAAAAGTATCTTATCAATTCTGGAATATAGTTCTGGCATGTCCTCCTTTATGGCATAGAGCTGAAATATGGTATTAAAGTTCATCACTTGAATGCCACTTATTGAATAGAGTCTGCTTTGGGACATGGCTTTTTGAAAGAAACGCTCAGGCACACCTTCCGTATAACGATCCCTGTATGCAAAAGGTGGGACCAATGGTTTTCCGTCTTTTCCAAGAAGCATTACATCAACGCCCCATGTATCAATTCCTATGCTCTCTATAGGAATTCTCATTTTAGAAATTTCACACAAAGCGAAGATGATATTTTGGAATATATCATCAATATCCCAATGCAGATGTCCGTTTAAGACAAGTTGTTTTGTCGAAAAACGATGAATCTCATTTTGTTTAACAGTTGCGTTGTCTATAGAAAAGATAATAACCCTGCCAGAAGTGGCACCAAGGTCGATTGCTACATAATTTTTCACTGGAGTAATAATTTTACCCTAAATTACAAAAAAATATAACTAACAAAAGATTATGTATTTCACAAAACGCACTAAAGACTACACACCTGCGATTGAAAAGTACTCAAGAGCAGAACTACTTGACTTTTTTGTTGAGTAAGAGTATGCTTAAATGTTTCGAATAATTTTTGTTTGTACGGATAGTTCTTCTGCATCACGCAGACCCAAAAGCAAGTCATGCACAGACATGCGTTTTTTCCCACTAAGTTGCACGTCGTGTAAATAAATATACCCATCCGCACACTTTACTGCAAGATACGACTTCGAGTCGGTATGCATACTTCCAACAGGGGAAGTCGATTCAGAAGGACGAAACTCCGCTTCAAAAATTTTAATGGTTGAATATGGTGTACCATTTCGCAAAATTTCAGCCCAAGCTGCAGGATATGGCGAAAGGCCTCGTACAAAATTTATTATACGTTCTCCTGACCATGAAAAATCCACACGACAATCATCCTTAAATATCTTAGGTGCAGGCTTTAGTCCAGATTCATCTTCGGGCTGTTCCAATGCCTCAAAGTTACCTGATGCAATCTTCTCCACAGTCGAAATTACCAAATCTGGTCCTAAGTTCATAAGGCGGTCATAAAGCGAGCCTATATTATCCTCAGGAAGAATCTCTACCCTTTTTTGTTCTATAATTGCACCTTTATCTATTTGGGCATTCAGAAGAAATGTCGTAAGTCCTGTATACTTTTCTCCGTTTATTATGGCCCAGTTTATAGGAGCTGCTCCACGATATTGCGGAAGAAGCGATGCATGAAGGTTGAATGTACCATATTTCGGCATTGCCCAAATAATCTGCGGGAGCATACGAAAGGCAATAACGATGCCCATATCCGCATTCAGCTCACGGAATTGTTCTACGAAGAGCTCATCCTTAAGTTTTTCCGGCTGAAGGATAGTATGAATACCTAGACGCTCAGCTGCTACCCTTACATCACACTGCGTGAAGTGAAGACCACGTCCCTGCGCTCTGTCGGGAGTTGTAACAACACCAACAACGTTGTAGCCATCCTTAACAAGGCGTTCCAAAGAGGGAACAGCGAATTCTGGCGTTCCCATGAATACAATTCTTAAATCTTTTCCTGTCATTGTTCTGTCTTATTTCGTCTAAGGATTTTTTTACGCAAATTTGATGCCATCTGCACTCCTCGTGAAAGTCGAAGACTTCTGTGAAATTCCTCCCGGCGTACGCGCATAATGCTCAAACGTTGTTGCCATGAATATGGCAACTTACTTTCGAACTTAAGTTTGTAATATTCATAACGCCCTTTGTACCAGTCAAAATCCAGTAAGGCTGAATCGTTCGTTGCCTTGTATGTAAGGTATACGGCCAAAGGTGTGAGAATGATTGTAGAGATCCACATTCCCAGCGTTGAGCTCCACGTTCCCTCCTTGGCATATTTCTCACCCGAAATGCTTATGATGTAATATATCACAAAGAATATCACGGAAATGACAATAGGCATTCCAAGACCTCCCTTGCGAATAATTGCACCAAGTGGTGCACCTACTAGGAAAAATATCAGGATGGATACCGGAAGAGCTAGTTTGCGATGCCATTCGTTGCGGCTTCTATAGAGTTGATTAAGGACCTCTTTTGAGGTGTTCTCATCAAATGAAAAAGATGACTGGGCGGTTCGTGCCGAAGTAACGGCCGCCTGATACAGTCTATTCTTTTCCCTTACCGAAAGATTCACAACTGAATCTACAAGTAATGCATCATATTTTTTCTCAGAACGATCAGTATAAAGGGAGTCCTTTTTAATTACAGCATACGCATCCTTTACAAAAAGATGTTCTGCCATCAAAGGCTTATAGGACGAAGTGGTAAGTTCGTTGAGTTTAAGCTCAAGTGAATCTATCGAATGCTGCAGTTCGTTTATATTCTGCGTCTGTGCATTTCCTGCATAAAGATTGTCATCCGAGCGCTCAAAATCAAAACCATCCACCGGAATCTTTCCATCCTGACGAAGAAAAGTATGGTGGCGCAGAGTACTCTTGTTATACCACTGAGAATTTCTGGTTTGCTCGTAAGTATGTCCACTATAAAGTGTGACAAGCAGGAAACGTTTGTCGTCTGAAAGTCGGATATACCCCGAGTCAGCAAGCGTGGTAGTCATATTGCCACCAACGGAACGATTATCATAAATTAGGACATTCGTTAAAAGGTGTGTATCCGGATCTTGATGTTCAACGCGGATACTCATATCATCAATTCCATTGAAGAAAAGACCATCCTGGAACACAAGTGCCTGGTTCTGCTGCTTGATGTCACGTATAATAGTAAACATCCTGTTATTGGAGTAAGGAACCAGATTATTTATGATAAAAAAGCTTCCGATAGAAATAAGCCCGACTACCGCAATGAGTGGACTTATAATGCGCATTAAAGACATGCCTGCCGATTTCATTGCAAGAAGCTCATAGTTTTCCCCAAGATTGCCCATTGTCATGATAGTGGCAAGAAGAATTGCCAATGGAAGACCCATTTGAATCATGTTGACCGTAGCGTACATTATAAGTTCTATAATGACTCCAGCCTCAAGACCTTTACCAACCAAGTCGTCAATATAACGCCACACGAAATTCATCATCAGAATGAAGATGATGATGAAAAACGTCAGTATCATCGGACCTAGATAGGATGTTAGAACCAATCGATGAATCTTTTTCATGCAAAAAACTTTATCTTTCAAAAATAGTCATTTTACAGATTTTCCTCAAATCCATAGCATACGTTTTTCATAAAAACAACAAATTGCTTTTGTACAAGAGGTATTTATCGTGCACGAAGGGTGCGTTTTTTCAACCACATAAGAACTAATTTTTCCAAAACGAGGATTGATACCATTACAAAAACAATTGATGGTCCTGAAGGTACTTCAAGATAATAACTTAAAACCAATCCCAACAAGCACGACAGGGAACCTACCAAAGATGCAATGCACATTATTGCCCGGTAAGATTTTACAACTGCATCTGCCACTACGACCGGAATTGTCATAAGCGATATCAGAAGAACGATACCCATCATATTGATTGAAAGAACAATCGTAAGGGCTATTACAATCGACATAACAAGAGAAAGAGGCATGACCCTGACGCCTGCCGAACGAGCAAATTCCGAATCGAATATAGCATACATAACACGCCTGCCAAAGAAAATGGCTCCCAAAATAAGGCAAGACATAAGTAGCAATATAAGTAGTGCATCCGTCGAGGTAAGTCCCAGAATGCTTCCGAATAAGAAACTTGACATATCCCCAGATGTGTATCCAGGTCGAAGTGACATAAATAGTGCTCCCAAGGCCATTCCTACGCCCCAGATAATACCTATAGCCGAGTCTTCACGAATTTTCATTCTTGAGGAAAAGACCTCTACTGTAATTGAAGATAAGACGGCCATAAACAAAGCTCCCACAAGTGGATTGAAACCTAAGAAAAAAGCAATTCCCATTCCTCCGAACGACGCATGGGTAATGCCTCCCGTAAGAAAGACCATTCTTCTTGCAACCACATACGTTCCCACGATGCCACAAACGACTCCAAGCATCAAAGCCGAAAAAACAGCATTAAAAAGATATCCGTACGAGAATATATCACTTAAAAATTGCATACTCTAAAAAAATCTTTGCGAAGTTACATTTTTTGTTCGACCTAAGAAAAAAGCGGGTATTTAAAGAGCCTGCAGATGTGGACCATAATTGACATTTCCTTGCGTATACGGACCGAACTTGCCAGAAACCTCAATTCCACAGTGTAGACATGTGGCTTTCATTAGGACAGAATCTTGTACATGAGCATCAATCTTATCTTTTAGATCTATCAGCTGACGCAATTTATCTTCATCGAATAATGATCGAGGAATTGGTTTTCCGCAATTTGGACATGTCACATCTGATGTATCCTCACTATCGGCAGATAATTCTTTATCCGGATACACTAAGATTCTCTCCTGTACATTATCCATTCGTTTCAAAGTTCCACCTTTGTGACCTGGTTGACCGCCATTCGGCTTGTCTGATTCCTCTCGAAGCGAAACACGATTTTTCTTAATTCTTTCTCTTTCCGGTATAGGATTTTGTGACGGTGGAAGAGTGCTATTTTCGCTTCTATATAACAAATACGTAAGTCGTTGTTATTCAATATATCATTTTGGGCGTGCCCAATTCGGTACTAATTTACGAATACAAATCCCGAATTCATATAAAAGCTTTATTTATTAATTTTGTACGCAAGAAACTATAGGCACTTTTTAACAATGAAAGTCAATTTCCATACTCTTGGATGCAAACTCAACTTCGCCGAGACATCAGCTCTCGCTCGTGAATTTCTAGAGCATGGTTTTCAACGCACGGATGAAAACCACGGAGCCGACGTATGTATTATCAATAGTTGTTCTGTAACGGAACATGCCGACAAAAAATGTCGTAACATAATCCGCAGAATGCATACGCTAAACCCAGGAGCTATTATCGCTGTCACGGGATGTTACGCGCAACTTCGTCCCGACGATATAGCAAAAATAGAGGGAGTTGACATAGTGCTTTCAAATAATGACAAGGGCAAAATGTTTCAATCCGTAATGGATGTCATTGAAAAAGGCCAAAAAATTGTAACACATTGTACGACCGGAGACTTAACATCATTCTTTCCAGCTTACTCCAGTGCAGAACGAACGCGCTCATTTCTAAAGGTTCAGGATGGATGTGACTATTGCTGTACGTACTGCACGATTCATCGTGCGAGAGGAGGCTCACGAAACATTTCCATAGAAGAACTCGTTCACCAAGCTCGTCAGATTGCCAGTCTTGGGCAAAAAGAGATTGTGATTACAGGAGTCAACACGGGAGATTTTGGAAGAACGACAAATGAAAAATTCATAGATCTTCTAATGGCTCTCAATAAGGTAGAAGGTATTGAGAGATATCGCATTTCATCTATCGAGCCGAATCTTCTTACGGATGAAATAATTGAATTTTGCGCATCTTCTCCAAAATACCAACCGCACTTCCATATTCCAATACAGTGTGCTTCAGACAAGGTACTAAGGCTGATGGGACGTCGCTACACAATCGAAAAATACCGCGAAAGAATCGAAAGGATACGTTCGTTAATGCCAGATGCATTTATCGGAATCGATGTAATGACCGGATTTCCAGGCGAAGGAGAAAAAGAATTTATAGATTCATACAGGTTCTTGGAGGAATTGGAACCTGCCTTTTTACACATCTTTCCTTTTTCCGAAAGGCCTGGCACACCTGCCGTAACATTTAAAGAGAAAGTACCTGCAAGGATTTCTACCGAGCGCGTTATACAATTAGAGCAATTGTGCAATAAACTGCACCGCCGTTTCTATGAACGATTCTTAAATCAGACAATGGATGTCCTTCTAGAAAGCACATTAAAAGATGGTATGATAAGCGGATATACGGGCAATTACATTAGAGTATGCGTGTTGGAAGACACAAAAGCAATCAACACCATATCTAAAGTCAAGCTTGAGAAAATTCTAACTGACGAAAATATCATTGTGGGCAAAAGAATATAAACTCAAGTTTCGCTTACGTAAAAAAGGTGGCGTTATTCCCACCTGCGAAGCTATTACTAAGTATCCTAATAACTATAGGGAGCTTTCGCCCAGGAAATATATAGGCACTTTCTCAGAACTTGTCTCCAATCAGGGCAATCAGGGCTCTTGGGACCCATATTAAAAGAAGCGAAATCAACTTATGCTGCAACTGAAAACATCAATCAACATTCATAAACGCCAAAGTACGAAAGCTATTCACACGATAGGCAATAGTTGCCTTCAAATGTATGATAAAGTGGTATGGAATGGTAAAGAGTGCTTTATCTTGGGGATCAACTAATGGAAGGCTTAATCTCATGTATACTTCCGACTGGACTTACAACGAAAATCTCTTCTCTTTGGCAGTCCTTTGGTAGCAAAAGTTTATGAAGGATAGTACTGCTTTCCATTGCAGAGGGTCACTGCATTTTTTCAAGTGTCAAACTTCCGGGTGGTTCTATGTGGCGAAATATTCACATTATTGGCGTAACAATTCACATTATGTGAGGAGTTTTATTAACTTTGTGTGTGCTCAACTGAAAAATACAATGTCGAAGAAACAATTGAATAGACTCAAGGTCGTTTTGGCCGACAAGAACAAGACAGGAATCTGGTTGGCCCAGCAACTTGGAAAAGACCGCACTACCGTGTCAAAATGGTGTTCTAATGCAGCTCAGCCATCACTTGAGACAGTTATTGATATTGCACAATGTCTGGGCGTAGGAGTTGAGGAACTCATACGTATGCCGGAGAAAAATGAAAGAGGAGAATAGATGGTACGAGTTTTCATAAGCAGCGTGCAGAAGGAGTTTTCCGAGGAAAGGAAGGCTCTGGCAAAATATATTCGTGAGGATGCTTTGCTACGCAGGTTCTTTGAACCGTTCATTTTCGAGGAGCTGCCGGCAATCAATCTGTCGGC
>JAGHTK010000003.1 GCA_018065435.1 Candidatus Alistipes equi | reverse complement strand
TAGCCGCCACCGGAGTAGGCAATCTCCTTGCCCATCAGTTTTGCAGTACAGATTGGGAACTCCTTCAACTCAATGCCATTATAACGGATGATGGCAGGGGTTTTTTGACCGAATTCCGCAAAGCCGCCAAAGTCACGAACGGCGGGGAATACGCTTGCATCGCGTTCAATGCCACATTCCGCTAGAACCTCGAACGCCCATTTGTTACTTGCACCAATTGAAAAGGCAGGAGCGCGATAGCTCTTCACTTTCTTGCCGATTACTTGCTCCAGCGAATCAACTGCCATACGGGTATCAGTCAGACATTCCTCACGTGTCATCTTGTTCAACCACGTGTGCACATCGCTATGGCAACCCACATCATGCCCACGATCCGCAATACGTTTCACTACATCGGGAAACTCACGGCCCAGGCCACCTACACAGAAGAACGTACCCTTCATGTTGCGTTCATCAAGCAAATCTAGAATTTGAGAGAGATAACCATCATACTGACGGTATTTTTCCTCACCACCCGAATGGAAATGTTTCTCAATATACCATTCTTCAATATCAAATGTTAGAATGTTCATTATGTCTTATTGTTACCAGTGTAGAGCTTTTATGAATTCAATTCATAGTAGAAAAAACTTTTCATATATTTTCTTGCATGTTATTACCGTTCCAGTCCCTATCACACAACCGAAAGTATTGCAGATTACATCATCGATTTCGCAGGTGCCAGTGTGGGTGAGTAGCTGTATGAGTTCAATGCCGACAGAGGTGGCTACCCCCAACACAACAGCTTTCATAAAGGTCTTATGTCTAAAATATGTCCCCAACAGACATCCATACGGGACAAAGAACAGTACATTGAAGATTTTCTCATACAGCGTTTCTATAAGTCCACTCTGAATTGCCCCGATACTCCAAAATGGAATAAGATTTATTGACATCTCAGTTTTCGGCACACGCTTAAACACGGAAATGTAAAGCATGAGAAATAAACAAGCACCGATCCATACGATCACTATCTTTCTGCCTTTCTGTTCTATATTAATACGCGCAATGGAGAACGATAGTATAAATGAAATAAGAAAAACGGTGAGATACAGTTGCCAAGGGATATCTATATGAAAAAGTTTGAAAAATAGATTCAATTTGATTAGTGAAAAAACAGTTTTTTTAGGAAATTATTTTCTGACGTACTTGTTTACCAATAGGATGATTGGTACAAGTACGACCATCGTGATTAAGAATGCTATAGTCGAATATATAGCACTCTCAGATACGTCTAAATTCGGTTGCAGCAACTTGGCTACAACAATCACGGCAATACCTTTTACCGGAATGTGCAGACACAGGATATCAAGGCTGTTTGCTCCGCACCACTTCATCGCCTTTGTAAAGATTCTGATGGTTGACACCTTGCATATCAAGATGGTCAATATCACCATAGCAAAGCTTCCCATAAAGGCACGCAGGAAGAACACCCACATAGGACACATGTATGAGCTGGAGCCCATACTGCATTCGTTGTAGTAGAAAGCAAAGAAGGTCATTGCACC
>JAGHTK010000099.1 GCA_018065435.1 Candidatus Alistipes equi | reverse complement strand
CTTAACTCCAAGGTGGATACCGAAGTAAAGAGCAACATAGGAAGAGCAGATGTAGTCATTAAAACCACGAGTGACATTTTCGTCCTTGAGTTGAAGGTAGACGATACAGTCGAAAATGCACTTTCGCAGATTGACGATAAAGGTTACGCCATTCCATATGAGTCGGATGGCCGAAAAGTTACGAAGTGTGGAGTTGTCATATCAAGTGAAAAGCGCAATATTACCTGTTGGCGTATGATTGACATGGATGGGAATGTCATTGATGAACAGACATTATAGCAAGATATCAAATCGCACATACAAAATTACACCTACGGACATATGAATAGCATTTGCAATGAGCACACAATGCTTGCTGTTCTTTTTCGTTTGACTAAAATTTGACTTGGAGATTCTCTTTTGTGAGAAGAGTCACGCAATCATTAGAGGCGCTAATGAACTTGTGATATCTTTTCTGAATATGATCAGATAAGAGAAAAAAGAGCCAATCGTAATGATTGACTCTTTGATATGTATACTAGAAAGGAGCAATTTCAAATTATTTGAGTGCCGAGAAAAGAGATGTAAGGATAGAAGTTGCGGAAGATGCTGCTTCTTGCGTTGCTTCTGATGCCGTAGCTTTTGCACCTGCAAGTTTCGAAAGTGCGCTTTTTGAAGCACTGGTTGCTGCAGAGTTTGCAAGCGACGATACATCAACATTCGCAAGTGACTTTAGTCCTTCGAGAACAGTTGAAGAATTGCTCTGCGTTACGAGATTTTTTGAGCCAGATATAAGTCCGCTTACAAAATCCGTTGTGTTTGTCTTTGGTGTAGCATCTTTCAATCCCTTTATGTTTTGAGCAATAGTAAGGATTTTCTGAATGTTCTCCAGATTCTTCAAATCGATTGTTCCCGTACTTTTATATTCGGTGTAAAGCGATAGAAGAGCTGTACCAGCCTTCAGACCATTCGATGATGTAAGAGCGGAAGCAACACTTCCCAAATTGATTCCTTCCGATGCCTTTACCTGAGAGGAAAAGCAAAGTGTAAACGATAGCAGTGCTACTGCAAAGAGCTTGATTTTTTTCATAATATGATAGTTTAATTATTCGACGTTGAAGATATTCTCTACTCCGAGTTCTCGAGCCTTTTCCCTTAGCTCTGTTGTGTTGTTGGAAACAAGTAGAAGTTTGTCTCCAACCTGCAACTTAGTTGTGCCATTAGGTACAATATATTCGTCATAACGCGAAACAACGAATGCCAGAGTATTCTTTGGAAGCGAGATTGATGCGAGGGTGTCTCCGTTTAAAAGAAGCTTCTCGTTCACCTCAATTTCAGTAAATCCACTTCGAATGGCGTCCGAAAGGGTAGTGATACTAAATGTAGATTCAGGTTCTTTTTCCGAAAGCTTGAGCCAATCTGCCATGCTTGATACGGTTGTTCCTTGAACGATTAGCGAGCATAGCGTGCAGATAAATACCACAGTAAAGATAAATGTCGTATCCTCCACTCCGTTTTCGATTGTATAGAAGACAAAGACAATTGGTACGGCACCTCGAAGTCCAACCCAAGATGTGTACAAGCGTGACTTAAAGGAGAAATTGCGGAATGGCGCAAGAGACAGAAGTGTAGCTACGGGACGAGCAACGAAAATCGAGAAGGCGGCCGTTGCCAAAGCGGTACAATATACCTCAGGCTTGAAAATCTCCTTTATATCCACAAATGTTCCCAACACAATAAATAGAGCGATCTGCAATAGCCACATGAACGAGTCGAGAAATGTTGTCATCGTTATCTTGTGATTCAGCTTTGCGTTTCCAATTACAAGACCGGTGATGTATATGGCAAGGTAGCCATTGCCCTGAATTAGAGCAGTAAAGGCATAGGAGAAAATACCGAATGCAACAAGAAGCACAGAATAGAGTGACTCGTTGTTCATTGAAACGTTGTTAATGAAGCGAACAGCAAGACGACCTATGACAAAGCCGAATACGGCACCAAAAATCATCTGCGTAAGGAACTTCATCATAATATCGTACCAGTCTATCGAGCCGTCAGCTCCGCCCGTTGCAATGGCCGTAATCATAACAACCATTAGGTAAGCCATTGGATCATTCGAACCAGACTCCAACTCAAGCATTGGACGTAAACCATCCTTGAGCCCCTGTTTTTTCGTTCTTAGAATCGAAAAAACGGATGCGGAATCAGTCGAGGCCATACATGCGGCAATAAGGAGCGCTATGACAAGCGGTGTTGAATGCCCCATGTGTGGCGTTATGAAGAAGATGAAAATTCCCGAAAGAAGAGCCGTTACCAGAACCCCTAGTGTTGCCATAAGGACTCCTGGGAAGAGAACTGGCTTTATGGAAGAGAACTTTGTCCCAATACCTCCCGAAAAGAGGATTATTGCAAGCGCGATGGTCGCAAAGATATTTGCCTTATGATAAGTTGCTTCTGATGCATGCTGGATTTCACCCCAGATGTATCCAATATTTCCCCAAGTCATTCCGACCAAAAGGAATAAAAGCAATGCTGGTGTCCCGTATCGATACGAGACCTTTCCTGATAGAACAGCAACAAATATCAGTATTGAAAATATGAAAAGCCAAACTTCCATAAAATAAACGTTATCAACGTTAAACAAACGTTGTTCATAATTTTTGTGCATTTCCCAAAAAACGATAATCGTTTCGTGGTTGTGTTATGACACAAAATCAACGATGTAAAATTAGCAATTTTACAATTAGGATTTAAAATTTCTTCGTTTATTCTATATACTTTTCGATGATGCAGGTGTGCTTCTTTGTTCTCTTGTTGTAGTTGATACCAACTAAAAGCAAATTGTCAGTGTATTCAAGTACTTTACCTTTATACTCCTTA
>JAGHTK010000106.1 GCA_018065435.1 Candidatus Alistipes equi | reverse complement strand
GTTCCCTTATCTTCTGGAACTGATCAGTATCTACTGGGTATAGGAATTCACTCATTTTTATTTGTTCTAAATGTAGATTGTTTTACTTGCAACCGTTTTTTGTGGTAGTATTGCAATAATACATAATTTTTCGCAATTCTTAGTCAGTTTCAATAAGTTTTCGAGACTATTTTGGTACTATTTCCTCAAAAAAACTACCCGCACAGCAATTGAAAGCATAGTAAATTCCTTAATCTCAAATATGGGAGTAACAGAATATTTGTGGGATGTTCGTTGATAAGATGCTTACTGGAGCTTTCTTCATCAGTCATCACTTCTAACTTCTTTTTTGAGAAACGATCAACATCGGCATTTTTAGATAGAATAGAGTAGACGTAGGGAATTTCTCTGCTAGCGCCGCTGTGTACAGGTAGCGATTCCGGAACTGTGTCAACGATGATGCTTTTACCGCTCCGCGTTTCAAATTTTTGTTGGTGAGCCAATCGACATTGGCATTTTAGACATATAAAAGGCCGACCTTTCAGCCAGCCTTTCATTTCGTTTTTGAACTATTTGAAAAGTTAATTTTCTTGTGCTTTCTTACCTATCAAGATTACAGTACCAAGATTTCCTTCCTTAAGGAAACTTTCAAATTCGCGACGTATGTCCTCTGATGTTATATTTTCAAGAATCTTCTCGTAGTCAAGAGTAAGGTCTTTTCCGTACATGAATGTCTCAATTGCACTATTTGACCAGAAGTAGTTGTCTCTTAGATTCTCCTTGAATTTCTTGAGTAAGAATTCTTTTCCTTTCTTCACATCTTCTTCTTTTGGACCATTCTTTGCCATATGCTCTACAATCTCCATAACGCGCTTGTTCAGATACTCGTACTTTTCGGGATTTGTCTGGTAGACAATTGTCATATCGCGACGGGCAATCATAGCCAAATCCTGCGGACGATCTGCATAGGCTCCAATGGAGTAGGTTCCGCCTTCTTTTTCTCGAATCTCGGCGTTAAGAACAACATTCAGAGCACTCATTGCAAGTTCGTGTGAAAGCATCTGTTTTACATCGAGACGTGCCTTTGCGTTATAGAAGAAAACGTTGGTTGTCATTGGAACTTTCAGCTCACGCTCGAAGATGTGATTGTGGCGTCCCTTATTAAATTCCATAATAGAAGACTTGGCTTTATCTTTTTGTTTTGATACTGGAAGAGATGCCAGGTATCTTTCCAAAAGTGGCACCAGGGTCTTTTCATCGATTGCTCCTGTTATGAAGTAGGTAAAGTCCCCAGCATTTTCGAAACGTTCCCGTGCAATTTCTAACGAGCGGCTATAGCTGATTTGTTCGAAGTCCTCGCTTCGAAGATCCATATGGGCTCTGCTATTGCGAAATATGGCCGTTTTGATACTATCCTGCAAAGAACTCATCGGATCCTTTTCACGATTTTTAACCATATCCAAAGAACGTGTCCTCCAGGATTGGAATGCATCCTCATCCGCACGAAGCGCCGTAAGGTTCAGATAATTTAATTGAAGAAGCGTCTCCAGATCTTTTGGTGTAGTATTTCCGTAGATCTCTTCTGTACACTTTCCTATGTGAAGCGTAAGGTAAGCCTTCTTTCCGGCAAGAACTTTCTGTAGGTCAGTTTTTGAAAAGTTTCCAACGCCTCCTATCTGCATAATTTCATCCACAACTTTCAAATTAGCATAGTCCTTTTCGGTATACAAAGATGCTCCTCCAAGACTTGTTCCACGAACAATCACTTCATCTTTGTTATAATCCGTTGGAAGATAGTAAACCTTAACGCCGTTTGAAAGCGTCAGTTGTGTATATCCCATCTTCCATGGTTTTTTGGAAATTACTTTTCCGGCTTTTGGAAGTTCTTTCATCAAAGGCTCGTTCGAGAGCTTTTCTTCATATGCTGTGATATTCTCTTTACTTACCTCCAGGATGGTTTGTTTGATTTCCTCAGTGGAAGGGTATTGAACATCTTCTTTTTGTGGAACCATCATGCAAACGGCAAGATTTTCATTAGAAATGAGTTGCCCCAGAAGTTGGTTTATCATATCAACTGTGATGACTCCAGAAATCTGCTGTGTGAGTTGCAGGTCATTTTTGGCTCCTACGATAGGTTCCCTATCAATGAAGTGACGTACATATTCCCAGCAATAATCACCGCTCTTCTTCTGCTCTACAGACTTTAGTGCGGATTCTACATCGGAAAGAATATCTGCTTTCGCACGCTCATATTCCGACGGGGTAAATCCGTGACGCTTTGCACGAAGTAACTCGCGGTAGGCTGCAGCAATGGCTGTTTTAATCTGATTTTCGGAGGAAATGACATAGGCCGAAAAGGCCTTCTTCGTTTTTGCTATCAGAAAGTCTCCATCCATAGTAAAGCACTGGGCGAATGGAGGTTCCTTCTTCTGAACAACTTCCTGCATTCTTTGGTTCAGCATTTGGCTTATAGCCCTTGTTGCATAGAGGTATACGTAGTAGTTCATTCCTAGGCGAGCCTCAACATCAAAGGCATCGTGCTTGCACATAAGAAGGCTTAGTGAGTATGCCTGCTCCTTATCCGTTGCCATAATTACGATTGGCTCCTTATTGTCTTCAATTTCGAAATACGTTCTTGGGGCAGGATTTTCGGGCATCTTATTTTTCGAAAACAGTGCCTTTATCTTCTCTTCGATCTGTTTTACGTCAATATCTCCAACGACGATTATTCCTTGCTCATCGGGACGATACCACTTATGATAGTAGTCCCTCAGATCCTTATGCGGAAAGTTGTCCACAACTTCCATCTTACCGATTGGAAGGCGTTCTCCGTATCGATTGTTAGGGTAGAGCTTTGGAAGTATTTGCTCGAACATACGCATCTGTGCGTTGCTACGCATACGCCACTCTTCGTGGATGACACCCCTTTCCTTATCGATATCTTCTGCGTTTAAGAGAAGTCCCCCAGCCCAATCCCTTAAAATCATAAGGCATGAGTCAACCGCTGATGGATACTTCTCAACAGGCACGTTGTCTATATTGTAGACCGTCTCATCAAAATTAGTATAGGCATTCAGGTTCTCTCCCCACTTTACGCCTATCGATTCGCAGTACTCTACGATGCGATTTTTAGGGAAGTGTTCCGTTCCATTAAAGCACATATGTTCCAGAAAGTGTGCAAGTCCCCTTTGGTTTTCCTCTTCTAGAATAGAACCTACCTTTTGAGCAATATAGAAGTTCGCCTGGCCTTTAGGTTCTGCGTTATGGCGGATGTAGTACGTAAGTCCATTATCGAGCTTACCTATCAAGACTTGCTCATCAATAGGAAGAGGCATGTCTTGAGCTTTGAGTGTGGCTACAAAAACTATCGCCACCAGAAAAATCAGTGTTTTTCTCATCATTTTATAAATTGTTGATTTGTTTTATTATTTCATTGCAATTGCGGATGATGCGAAGGTCCATTTTAATTCCTACAACGACACCTATGACAACTCCCAGAAGAATAAACGGAATAATTACCTTCGTCAATTCTAAAGAGTTGCTATGCGATAAGACCTCCCACACAAGCCATGTAAACCAGATGGCAAGAAGCAAAAATCCGAATTTCATCCAATCGATATAGCGTTTACGCACACGTCGAATATCACTAAGAAAGGACAGAATATCACACGATGCATAATCCTTGAAATATAGCTCCTTCGTAGTATGCCAATCAAAGAATATGGCAATAAGCATCATTATGTCGGTTCCTATGACAAACGCCCAGGAGCATCCCATAACGGGATTATAGTGAAAGACATATGGCGAAAAAAGAATTGTCAGAATGGCACAAAACATACTTGTTCTTACGGTCCCTTTTATCCTTCCTGCACGGTCTTTCATTACACTACGGAGCATGGCATCGGTAATGAGTTCCTGCTTTTGAATTTCTTGTTTGAGCGATGCGTATTGCTCTTTAAGTGCCGTTAATTCGTTTTCAATGTTTTCCATGATCCTTTTGTTTTAAGACGTTGAAAAGTTGTGTGAGTTTTTGTGGAATTGCTTCCGTTTTAATTCCCATAACGGATGCAATCTCATCTAAAGGGATGCCTTCGAAAAAAAGAAAGGCAAGTATACGCTCCCCTTTACTAAGGCTTCGAAGGCGTTCTATAAGTTTTACTGCTACTTTTGGGGAGTCGAGCTTTATTTGAATACTTTCTTTTAATGTGCTTAAGAATTTAATCTTCGCCTTTTTTCGTTTAGGACCAAGGCATTCTGATAGAATGATTCTAAGAAAAGCTATGTGTTCATCTTTAGAGCCTATGATTTCTCTTTCGTTCCAAAGCTCTTTTAAGATGTCGTTAAGTAGCTCCTGCTCCGTTCTTTTGTCGTCTGCAAAGAGTTTCGAGACAATAAGAATTGTACTTTGATGTTCTCTTACAAATTCTGGGTATTTAATTGAAAAGTCCATTTTTGTTTGTATCTATCTTTTAGACTTGACTTCGATAGAAAAACTACAAAAAAATGACAAATTATGCCATGTGTAGATTTTTGTTTGACTTTTACAAAAAAGTTTCTTTACAAAAATGCGGATAATCATTTAACTTAAAATCAAATTATTATAGCTAAAATTACTTTATGGGTGCGGTAGCTTACTCCAAAACAAAATGCTTTATTACAGCTTTTTGCTGCATTTTTTTTACCCTAAGACAGGTGCGGTAGCTTGGTCCGAAATTGGCATTGTTTACAGCGATTTGCACTATATAAGTCCCATCAGTGATGGTTGGTCACCTACTATGTACTTGAGATCAGAGCCCAACAGTATGCTTTTTTGAACGTATCTCTTAAGCGGGATGGGACTTCAGAGGGTATGGCTCGAACCTGTCTGGGTACAATCTCTTGGTTTTTGGCTTTGGAGTTTCTTTTACCATTCCAACTTCGACTTGTCCTACTGTCATATCCATTTCCATTTAGTCTAGTTTCGAAGTTTTTCTTTGTAGGCTTAACTCTGGGCCAATGACTTTTTTTCACAATGGTTTGTTGCTTGTAAACCCGAAGGAAAATACCCGTCTTTTGGATTTGAACCAGTTAGGTTAGTGTCATGCCCGACACACGAAAAAGGCAACGGCCAGGGAAACCCGACCGCCACTAGCTGATAGCCTGTAAATTTTAATTGTTGATCTTTAAGTTTAAGACTTTACAGAGATAGAGAGATTAATTCGCTTCCCAAACGATGAAGAGCACTCTCTATTTTTTGTTTTTGAGCCTGCCTTGGCTTGGATACGCCTTTTGCGTAATGCCAAAGCTGCTTTTGGTTGATGCCGGTCAATTTCTCTAGACCGGACTTTGTGAAGATTCCCTGATAGATTGAAAGGAAACTCTGGATATCCAGTTCGAATCCAATCTCATAATTGCCTTTCAATTCTGCTGGGACCTCGAGGTTAAACTCTTTGCAAGAGGAAATATACTCATCGATAGCTTCAATTACAGAAGTCTTTATTTCGTCGATGGTCTTACCTGTCGCAGTGATACCGTCCACCTCTCGAACGTAGGCAGAGAAATTGTTTTCTGCGCGTTCAATCACTACGGTCACCTTTTTCATAAACTTAAATAAAATTAGTAAAGATTAGTTTGATTGGTTAATGATTTCTGTTGAAAATTTCTCTTGGGAATAGGCGCTACAGTTGCAGCCCTGCTTCTTTGAGAATGGATTTTAATGTGCCAATGGCGAGGTCATCATTCATATTACCTGGGCTACTATCGGTCTTTTTGCCCCGTCCTTGTAATATATTCGATGATCCCCTTTAATCCTGACTAATTTCCATCCATTCTTCTCTAGAATGTCTAAGACCTCTTTTACCTTTTTAGTCATACCATTTAAC
>JAGHTK010000113.1 GCA_018065435.1 Candidatus Alistipes equi | reverse complement strand
CTTAACTCTATTGTTGATACTGAAGTTAAAAGCAACATGGGACGAGCAGATGTAGTTATTAAGACCAAGAGCGATATTTTCGTTCTTGAGTTGAAGGTAGATGATACCATCGAAAATGCTCTTTCGCAGATTGATGATAAGGGCTACGCAATTCCATATGAAGCGGATGGACGAAAAGTAACGAAGTGTGGAGTTGCCATTTTAAGTGAAAAGCGTAATATCACTCAGTGGAGGATGGTTGATGAGAATGGAGTGGTCATTGATTATCCATGCGCAAAGGAAAGTTAAGTCTTTACACTAGACTTGTTATAAGAGTTCCACAATTGGGTCAGAGAGTAGTTAGTTCTCTATTATTTTTTACTGTTTCACTACGATAGCTTAACTTGAAGAAAGTTGAGCTTTAGTAGCCCAAAAATTGATTATATTTTTGAGTAGTTATCAATCTTATTTTAGCTACTTGATGAAGCATTTGGTTTATGCAACTTTTCTTTTCACCAAATTGTACGGATGAGGAATTTATTCTTTCCCCAGAGGAAGCACGTCATGCCTTGTTAGTTTTAAGAATGCGTGTAGGCGATTTTCTTTATTTGACGGATGGTGTTGGCCATCTTTGTGAGGCTGTTATTATGGATGCTTCGCCAAAGAAGTGTCTGCTTAAAAAGAAGTGTGTTACTTTTTATAAGCCTTTGGATTATGAACTTACGATGTGTATCGCTCCAACGAAAAATATCGATAGATTCGAATGGTTTTTGGAAAAAGCTACAGAAATAGGCATTTCTCGAATTATTCCGATTCTATGCGAACATAGTGAAAGACGAACAATCAACCTCGAAAGGGAGCGCAAGGTTATTCTTTCGGCTGTCAAGCAATCTTTGAAAATGTATGTTCCTACCCTTGAAGATATGACGCCGTTTCGAACCATAGTGGAAAATGCGTCTTCGAAAGATTGTTTTATAGCACACTGTGAAAATTCTGATAATCAAAAGGAGTATTTTGCTTCGATTGTAAAGGCAGCAACGAAGACAATTGTAATGATTGGACCTGAGGGAGATTTTTCTCATGACGAAATTCTTTTTGCTACAAAACGAGGCTTCAAGGAAATTTCCTTAGGAGAGCAGCGTTTCCGTACTGAAACTGCAGCGATTGTGGCTACAGATATAGTGTCGATTGTAAATACGCTGAAAAGATGATTTGGAAACTTTTTTTAGTATTCTTGAAGATAGGTCTCTTTACATTTGGTGGGGGATATGCCATGATTCCAATCATCGAAAGTGAGGTTGTTGAAAGGCATTCCTGGATAGAGAAAGAACTCTTTTATGATCTTTTGACATTGGCGCAGGCGGCTCCAGGTCCAATATCATTGAATACGGCCGTTTTCGTAGGTTACCGCATGTGTGGCTGGAAAGGTGCTGTTGCTTCGCTTTTGGGCGTCATCCTACCATCATTTCTGATTGTGCTTGTAATTGCTATATTCTTTTCGAGTGTTCGAAATAATAGTGTCGTAGATGCAGCACTTCGTGGTATGCGTCCAGCTGTTGTTGCTTTGATGGTGGCGCCTGTTTTGGGCTTTACAAAAGGAATGAAGTGGTCACTTATCGCAGTTGTGGTTGTAACTATCATGCTCTTCTTTTTACACTTTTCGCCCGTATATATACTCCTTCTGTCGGCTGTCGCGGGCGCTGCGTTTGCTTTAATAAAGAGAAAGGAGGATAAAAAATGATTTACCTTGAACTCTTCCTTGCATACCTTAAAATAGGTTTCTTTGGCTTTGGTGGTGGATATGCCATGCTTTCGCTTATCTATAATGAAATCGTTGTACAGCACGCGTGGCTTACGGCTAGTGAATTTTCCGACATTGTAGCTATATCACAAATTACTCCAGGTCCGATTGCTATTAATTCCGCAACATACGTGGGTTATATGGTTGCAGGCGTTTGGGGCTCGGTTCTCTCTACCATAGCCGTATGTATGCCTTCGATTTCAATAATGATGCTCGTCTCGGTTTTCTATTTGAGACTTAAGGATAATGATATTCTAAAGAGAATCATTGCATTTATGAAGCCAGTGGTCGTGTCAATGATTCTTTCGGCTGTTTTGCTTTTGATGTTTCCTTCTGAGGAAAGTTCCGATTTTGAAAATACATGGTCCTGGCTGATTTTTTCAAGTGTTCTATATGGCCTGCATAAGAAACAGAACCCGATTTTACTCCTCATATATGCAGCGTTGGCTGGAATTGTAATTTATTACTGTCCGGCGCTAATGGCAAGTTTGGGCTAATCGTTTTCGAAATATGGCCCAAAACATTCGAACCACGGATTGCGAAGGTCTTCCTTGTTGTAGGTGAGATGTTTTGTAGTGCCCGCTATGCGTGTATCGCCTCCAGCTTCTTTTAAGATTAACTCCGTTGCTGCCGTATCCCATTCAAAGGTGAATGAAGTGCGCGGATAGTAGTCAATCTTTCCTTCTGCAAGCATACAAAATTTGTAGGAACTTCCCTGTTCAATGACACGTATATTGTGATACTTTTCTTTTATGCTTTCAATGAATGGCTTTGTATCGTCATTGAAGTGAGAGCGTGAAACGGCAACTGTGATATAATCGTGCCCGGATATTTGTTTAGGAAGTCTCACAGCGCTTTGAATAAGGGTGTCGAAAGAAAGGGCTGGCTCTATTTCGGGTTTAACATTTTCTACAAGGAACGCACCTTTACCATGTCTGGCAAAATAGATTTTATTCAAGAAAGGAACATAAACAACGGAACAGATGCAGACGTTTTCCTCCATCAGTGCAATGTTTACGGTAAATTCATTGTTCTGTTTGAGAAATTCCATTGAGCCGTCTAGTGGATCGACAAGCCAAAACAATTCCCAGTTACGTCTTTCATCGTAGAGCATTTCGCGTCCTTCTTCCGAGAGAATGGGAATGCGTGAAAAGCCGAGGGCCTCCTTGATTGTCTTTTGAGCAATGGCATTTGTTTTTTCAAGTGTTTGCTCATTAGGCTTTTCCTGAGTATAGATGTTCATTATATGGAATCCAGCCTTTACGGCAGCCTTTACAGCTCCACTCAATAACGTGGTTTCAATACTTTCTTCAATCATACCATTATGCCTTTATGTAAAGTTAATAAAAATGTCAGTAAATATGAAGCATTCATTTTCTAATGTTGATTTCTAAGCAACAAAAAAAGAGACTTTCACCATGGAAAGTCTCCTTTAATGTATAGTAATCAAGGATTAATATCCGAAAATCTGTTCGTTTGAAAGAATCTCAACAGGACCTAGTTTCGAAAGATATTTCATATCAATGTCATTCTTGTCACCTAGGATGCAGTACGTATAGTTGCGACCTTTGATATTCTGTTGCTGGTATGCTACAACGTCATCAAGTGTCATATCCTTAACCTTTTCATAGATTCCCTTAAGGGCTGGAACTTTTCTTCCTGCATGCTCGCAATCGATATAACTCCACAAAATGCGGTCTTTGATTGTTCTTGTAGTTTCGATGTCGGCAATGAGATTCTGTTTTGCAAGCTGGAATGCAGCTTCGCTCTGAGGCATGTTTTCGATAATGTCGTCAAATGTTTCTATTGCAGTCTGCATTTTGTCGTTCTGCGTAGCGATAAATGCATTGAAGTAATAGGTTTCCTCCTTCTTGGAAGGCTCACGCATGCGAGCATTTGCACTATAAGCAAGTCCTCTTGCTTCACGCATTTCCTGGAATACGATTCCGTTCATACCACTGCCGAAGTATGCATTGTAGAGAGCCAATCCTGCATCTTTCTGGGTGTTAAGGTGCTCATTCGAGCAACTGATTTGCGAATAGTAAATCTGCTTGGTGTCGTACTGTGAAAGAAGGACACGGTTTTCGCGTGTTACAAGTGGTGAATATGTGGTTTTTTCAATCTGCTTGAGATTGTCAGATACCTTGTGCGCTCTGTTGAGTATAGCTATGAGTTCCTTTTCTTTAATTGGGCCATAGTAAAGTACGCGGTGCTTGAACGTAGTTAGGTTCTTTACATTCTCAATCAGTTCATCGCTTGAAAGAGCCATAACCTGGTCGTTAGTAAGCGTCGTTGCTTTAATAACTTCTGGTCCATAATATGCATAATTCGTAAGAGCACGGAAACATTGACCTTGGTTGGTCTTCGAATCGGCTCTTGACTTGAGAATGTCTTTTTTCACTTCGGCAAGAATGTTTTCATCACCCTTAAGGCCTATGATGTTCTCTTCGGCCAAAGCCATAGCTTTTTCCATATTTTCAGAGATACCCGATATGCATATGTATGTCTGGTTGTCATTGCATACAATCGAAAACGAGCATGCAATATCAAAGAATTCCTTACGGATTTGTTCTGCTGTCTTCGTGTCGGTTCCTAGATATGAGAAGTAGTCAGAGCATGCAATGTCAAGCTTTGGATTATCGTTTGTACCAATTTCATATTGATAGTAAAGCTTGAAAAGTTCGTTTGTCTCGTTTTTCGCATAGAGAACTTCAACTCCTCCGTTCATATTATCCCTTATAAGATCCTTTTCAAAGTCAACAAATACAGGCTTGATGTTTTCAACCTTGGAATCACGTATTTCTTTTAGGAATGCACTTACTTCATCACGGTTCGAAGCAATTGGTGTAATCTGTGGCTTCTCGATTTTCTTACTTGTCTTATCCTCGCCCTGGCGCTTATTGAGTACCACGTAGTTGTTATCTTTCAAGGTACGCGAAGCCCATTCTGTGATATCCTCTTTAGTAATCTTGCTCAGTTCGTCAAGCTCACGAACTTCATCAGCCCAATTGGTCCCATTGATGAAACTGCGTACAAAGGCATTTGCACGTCCACGGTTGGAGTCCATCTGCTGCATAAGCATCTTCTTATAGTTGGCAATTGTCGACTTAAGAAGACTCTCATCCCAATCTCCGTTGCGAAATTTAGCAATCTCCTGAAGAATAAGGTCACGAACCTCTTCCAGGCTCTGACCCTGCTTTGGAACACCTATAGCAATAACACAACCGATTTCTGGCATAAAGTCGCTTATGAATGCTGTTTGAAGAACCTTCTGGTTCTGAATCAAATCGATGTCAAAAAGACCACACTCTCCATTGAAAAGAATTGAAGAGGCAAGATCTGCAATTTTAGAATCTCTGTCTTTAGCACCACCTTGACACTGCCATCCCATAAACATAAAGTCAGACTCAAGTCCGTAAACATCTTGTACTTTAGGTTCCGTGATTGGAATCAATGGCTCAATTTCATATTTTGGTAGGTTAGGGTTAGCCTTCAGCTTGCCAAAATGACGATCTATAGTTTCAATCATCTCTTCCGGATCGAAGTCTCCCGAGAGACAAATTGCCATATTGTTCGGTACGTAGTATGTCTTGTAGTACTCTTTAATGTTTGTAATTGAAGGGTTCTTCAAGTGCTCAGGATATCCCAGCACGGAATGCTTTCCGCAAGGCTGATTCTCGAAAAGAAGTTTCATTATTCCGTCGAAAGCCTTGTTGTTATCCCTTGCAAGAGACATGTTGTACTCCTCGTATACGATCTCTAGTTCCGTATGGAATCCGCGGATGACATTGTTTGCAAAGCGGTCAGCCTGCACTTTTGCCCAATTTTCAATCTGGTTTGAAGGAATGTCTTCGGTGTATACGGTTTCATCGTAACTTGTCCATGCGTTTGTTCCGCGAGCACCAATTGCCGACATAAGCTTGTCATACTCGTTTGGAATGGCAAGACGGCTTGCACGGTTTGAAATTTGGTCGATTTGTGCATAGATTTCTTTACGCTTCGTAGGATCTTCCGTTTTACGGTAAACCTCGAAAAGCATCTCAATAGAGTCAAGCAGTGGCTTTTCTGCTGCATAGTCTTGAGTTCCAAAAGATTCGGTTCCCTTGAACATCAAATGCTCGAAATAGTGCGCAAGACCTGTGGTTTGTTCAGGATCGTTCTTCGCTCCCACCTTTACGGCAATGAATGTCTGGATTCTAGGTTCCTCATGGTTTACAGTCATATAAACCTTAAGGCCATTCTCCAAGGTGTAAATTCTGGTTTTCAAAGGGTCATTCTTGACACTTTCGTAGCTATACTTGCTGCATGAAAGAAGTGCAAACGCAAGTACTAATACCAGTAAAGAAAATTTCTTAAACATGTGAAAATGATAATTATATTGTTGAGTTTTTTGTCCCCGCGACAAAAGTAATCTTATTTGCTTTAAAATTTTTTAATTTCTATTAATAATTTGTTGTGTACTATGCTGTGAGTTTTGCATTTACAACTTAGAAATTCAGCTTTTCTTGCAACTCTCAACCAGATGAGAATTTAGGTCGTTAGAATCTTGGGAGTATGTCAGCAAAAAACATTGGAGTTTACTTATTGTTTGTATATTTTTGTTTAATACAAAAGGTACTTTTTGTTCGGCTGCTAAATATAATGACAATCAACATGTTTTTTTGTCTATAACTTTTTGCATTAAGTGGAAATTAAAAAAATGAAAATCGCATTGCATGTAGCGGATGGAAGGATGCCCAAGAGAAGGCTTGGACTACAATGCCTAATTATTTGATAGAATATGATGCAGAATTCGGGCATCTTAAGGACCCACATATCGAAGGTGATGATTACTAGGAGACCTCCCATACAGTTATATATGACCTTCTAGAGAAAAAAGGATACCTTTGTGCTTACGAAGCCTTCTATTCTAAGGATGCCAAGCCAATCGAGATTACGCTACCTATTCAAAACTAAAAATTTTATAAAATCAGTATGGAATCAATCAGGAATATCTTCAAAATAGGTCTTGGACCTTCAAGCAGTCATACGATGGGACCTCGTAAGGCAGCTGAAATTTTTAAGGAACGAACTCATGATGCCTCAGCATATCGTGTAACTCTTTACGGTTCGCTTGCTGCCACTGGCAAGGGACACCTTACGGATCGCGCCATAGAATCTGCTCTTACGCCGAAGCCTGTTCAAATCCTCTGGAGAGCTGACATTGTACCTCAATATCATACAAACGGAATGCTCTTTGAATCCCTTGATGAAAAGGGTAATGTTCAGCAGAACTGGATGGTGTATAGTATAGGCGGAGGATTCCTATCGGAAGGTGAGAATAGCAAGACAGTAGAAGAAGATATCTATGCCCTTCGTACAATTCAAGACATCAAATCATATATCATAGATGAAGGAATTCCTTACTGGAAATATGTTGATCGCCATGAGAAGGCGGACATTTGGGACTATCTACAAAAGGTGTGGGATCAAATGCAACAGAGCGTTGAAGATGGTCTTCGCAATGACGATGTTCTTCCGGGTTGTCTACATTTAAGAAGCAAGGCAAAGCAGTATTTTGTACGTGCTTCGAGTCTTAAGCCGTCTCTTCAGAGTCGTTCTTTGGTTATGGCTTACGCATTAGCCGTCTCTGAACAAAATGCCCGCGGTGGAATGGTTGTTACTGCCCCCACATGCGGTTCGTGTGGAGTCCTTCCTGCGGTTCTGTACCATATGAAAAAGAACCATGACTTTAAGGATGATGATATCTTGAAGGCTTTGGCAACGGCGGGACTTTTTGGAAACGTCATTAAGACAATAGCTTCGCTTTCGGGTGCGGAAGTTGGTTGCCAGGGTGAAGTTGGGTCGGCATGTGTTATGGCGGCAGCTGCCGTTAATCAACTTTTCGGAGGTTCCCCTCTGCAGATAGAATGTGCGGCAGAAATGGCTATGGAACATAATTTGGGACTGACTTGTGACCCGATATGTGGACTAGTTCAGGTACCTTGTATCGAGCGAAATGCACTTGCGGCACTGCGAGCATTGGATGTGAGTCTGTATGCTTTACTTGGAGATGGTAGCCATTTTATTCCTTTTGACAAGGTTATTGAGACCATGAAACGCACGGGAAAGGATCTTCCTGATATATATAAGGAAACTTCTGAAGGAGGACTTGCTGCCCTTGCTTGTCAATATTATAAAAACTCTCGATAAAAGGAAGTGCCTGTGTATTGAATACATGGGCTATACTTTGTAAACGTGAATTACCCATAAACGGGTAAAGATTCGTGTAAGTAAGATAGGCGCCTAATAAAAAAACACTCGTTATAACTATTTATACAAGTTGCAATTAATTAAATTTTATTGCAACTTTCTTATTGCGGTTTGAAAAATAATTACTACCTTTACCATCGGTAAATGTAAAAAGTATTTTCTTATGGCGCATATTTTCTGGGAGAAAAAGGAAATCCCCATT